>CACVAR010000398.1:7352-9464 GCA_902727905.1 uncultured Sulfurovum sp.
AAAGCACTTCCTGGAATTGAAGCTTTAAAAGCTTAATATTCTGTAAGGTGTTGTCTCAGATAACACCTTCAAATACAAATTGGCATGTTATAATATTTCAAATAAAATAACACGGTGTTGTCAGGGACAACACCGTACCAAAGGCAAACATGATATACGCAGCAAACTTTAAAACAAATCATACAAGACAATCTACCCGTGAATATCTAGGAAAACTACAACCACAACTTTCAAAAAAAAACCCTAACGATAAAGTCTATATATTCCCTCCTTTAACAGCACTAGATGATTATGAAAGTGCTGACTTTAGAGTTGGTGCACAAAATGCTTACCCTGTAGAAAATGGTGCTTTTACTGGTGAGGTTGGTGTAGAGCAACTTACAGAGTTCAACATCAACACTATTTTAATAGGTCACAGTGAACGAAGAGATATCATCGGTGAGTCCCAAGAAGATGTGGCTAAGAAATTTGCCTTTTTTAAAGAACAAGGCTTTGAGATTATCTACTGTATTGGTGAATCATTAGAAGTAAGAGAGGAAGGCATTGAAGCTGTTATGACACATCTCGTTTCTCAGTTCGAAGGCATAGATACAAGTTATGACAACTTTGTGGTAGCCTATGAACCTATTTGGGCTATTGGTACAGGACGTACTGCTTCTGTTGATGAGATTACAGAAACACATAATGCACTAAAAAAAGTTGTAGATAAACCTCTACTCTATGGTGGATCAGTTAAAGGTGCAAATATCAAAGAGATTGCCCATGTTGAAAATGTAGATGGTGTTTTAGTGGGAGGAGCTTCTCTTAAGACTGAAACTTTCTTAGAGTTAGTCTTACATTAATCCTCAGGTACGATAACAATCGTACCCTATCCTACTGGAGGTAAATGCTCATTACCTATCCAAGCGAATATCAAATAAATTATCATTGTTACTCCAGGAGAAACCAATGCTACCCAAAGAAGTCTACTCTTTAAAACATAGTAAATAATTCCTCCATAAGCAGTTACAATGGCTAACATATGTGTTACATAAAGAGGTGCCAATGCACGCATAACATTACCCACTATGGCTAAAGTCACAACAGCCCAAAGTAGTACAAAAGTAATGATAAGTTTTTTTAAATTACCATCTTCTTTATACATAACATAACTAAGTGCTGCAACTATTAATGGTGCTAAAACCAATAGGAATTTCATCTTTCTCTCCTCTCACGTTAGTTTTAAATTTTTTCGACTACTTCAATCCCTAAAATACTAAGACCTTTTTCAATGGTAGCTGCTGTTAATGTTGCTAACTGTAAACGACTCATACGTGTCTCTTTATCAATATCATCTCTTAAAATTGGGTTTAGCTCGTAAAACTTCATAAACACCGTTACCACATCATAAAGATATGAAGTAATGGTATGTGGGGTTGCTTCTATAGAAGCTTTTATTAAGGTATCTTCAAACTTTAAAAGCATTAAAGCTAAACGATGTTCAACTTCATCTCCAACCACTATATTACCTTTAACTTCTGCATCATGTTTTCGTAATATAGACTGAATTCTTGCATAAGCATACTGCATATAAAGTGAAGTATTACCTTCAAAAGAAAGCATCTTATCCCAGTTAAAAATATAGTTTGACTCACGGCTAATACTTAAGTCAGCATATTTCACAGCACCAATACCAATGGCTTTCGCCACAGCATCTAATTCTGCTTCAGAGTGAACATCACGGTCTTTAATGGCATCTTTAGCACGGACAACAGCTTCATCTAGTAAATCAGCCAGTTTAGGTGTTCCACCCTCTCTGGTTTTAAATGGCTTACCACCTTGCCCCATCATGGTTCCAAAACCAATGTGTTCTAAAGCTACCTCTTCCTTCACCATACCAGCTTGTTTGGAAATAGTAAATACCTGTTTAAAATGCTGTGCTTGCCGTGCATCAACCACATAACAAATACGCTCAGCATTTAATTCTTTGTCTCTAAAGTTTAAAGCTGCTAAATCTGTTGTTGCATAAAGATAACCACCATCTCCTTTTTGAATAATGATTGGGGTCTCATTACCTTCTAAAAAGACACATTCAGCACCATCAGATACTGTTGAAATGCCTTTTTCTTTTAA
>CACVAR010000398.1:9564-12310 GCA_902727905.1 uncultured Sulfurovum sp.
ACTGAAGTTGCTATTTGTCTTGGATTTTGTTTGAGGATTTTTGCCAATTTCATAACACCATTGTATTGGTAATCACCAAACTCTGGTTTTGTTGCATCTGAAATAATAATTTCATCAGCTTGGATATCGGCATTAGTCAATGCAGTTTCAATAATTTTACTAAGTTCTAATTTGATTTTCATGTTTGTTCCGTAGTAGATAGGTAGAGTTGTATTGTTTTAGTGACAATACTTCAAAGAGAATCTTTTATTAAAATACTCTCTTTAAAGTACAAACTTCCCATAAATTAAGTATGGGAATAAAAACTATGCTTGTTTAGTAGTAGTTGTCGTTGTTGCTTCTTTAACTTCAGCCGTAGCGTCTTTTACGTCTTCTTTGATTTCTTTTACTGCATCTTTAGCATCTGCAACTTTTTCATCATCTTCTTTCACAGCTGACTTAAAATCTTTAATACCTTTACCGATACCTTTTGCTAGTTCTGGTATTTTTTTACCTCCAAAAAGTAGTATAACTACTCCAACGATAACGGCTAATTCTATTCCACCTGGCATATTGTAAATCCTTTTACTTGTGTTTATTTACTAGATTATACTCAAATTTGACTAATTATCCCAAATTTTAACGAATTTTTCAAGTTCTTCATTATTTTGTTTCAATCTAGCTGCATTTGCAATGGTTGCAAACTGAGCAGATGCTTTTGGTATCTCATCATTTATAATTATAAAGTCAAACTCACCAAGTGCATGAATTTCCTCTTTCGCATTTTTCACACGACGTTCAATAATTGATTTATCATCTGTTGCCCTAGCATAAAGACGTTTTTCAAGTTCACTCAAAGTTGGAGGTGTTATAAACGCAGAAGTAACATAATCACCCATTTTAGCACGTACCAATCGATGTCCTTGAACATCTATGTCAAATATAACCAACTTTCCTTCTTCTAACGCAGAATTAACAGGCTTTAAAGAGGTTCCATAATAATTACCATGTACGGTTGCATATTCTAAGAAATCACCAGCTTTAATACCTTCTTCAAACTGAGCATGCGTTACAAAATAATAATCAACACCATTTTTCTCACCTTCTCTAGGCTCACGGGTTGTTGTCGAAATAGAAAAATAATATTCTCCTATTTCATCCGAAGCATGATTAATAATGGTACTTTTTCCAGCTCCAGAAGGACCAGAAAGAACTAAAATAGCGCCTTGCATTATTTTTTTGATTTTGGGAATTTAATTTTAATATTTACTTTCGCACCAGCAAGTAATTCACGTAATGCTTCAACTGGCATTGCTGATAATGTCTGAGCCAATACACCTGAATCAATATTTGAAACTGTTTCAACTTTAGTTTCTTCTTTATCTTCTACTACGTCAAGGCTTGTTCCAACACTAAGAGGAGGTGTCATTAAATCATCTAACTTCATATCAGAATCAATATCTTCTGTTAAAATTCCTTTAATGGTGTCTATCTCTACTTTATCTAAAACTTGTGGCTCTTTTTCTTCAATTTCAAGTTCAGATATCTCTTCTACTTTATCATCATCTATTTCAAGTGCTAAAAGAGAATCATCTTTTACTTCATCTTCTAATGTAACCAATTCTTCAGTTAACGATAATTCTTCTAACACTTCTGTCTTTTCTTCTTTTTTATTATCACCAAAAAGATCATCATCCAATGACGGAAGTTCATCACTTAAGTCAAGATCAAAAAGTTCATTACTCATTTCTTTAGGTTCCTCTAACGCTTCTTTTGGGGCTTCAGTCTTAGGAGTTTCCTTCTCTTCAAGCTCAACCTTTGGCTCTAGGTCAAATAAATCATCATCTAAATTATTGATTTTTAGAGGAAATGCTTCTTCTAGTTTTTCATCAAAACTAGCACTTACTGTTTCTGAAACTTCTTCTTTCTTCTCTTCAAGCGCATCCAAATCAAATAGCTCATCACGCTCTGAAACCTTAGTCTCATCAAGAACATTAAAATGGTTCTCACTATTCTCATTTGTTACTGGAACTGCTTGTTCTTCATCAATAGAGCGAATAACAGCAGACACTTCTGAGGGTAAAAATGGTTTTAAAATTGAAAGGTCAAAAGATGCTTTCTCATCTTCATCCCCATCACTGTAAAAAAGTACTGATTTTTGAGTTTTAATGTTGTCTGAAATAACATCACGAACATCTTTTGACCATGAATCTGCATCTACAAATACAATATCATAAGTATCTGAACTAAGCTCTGTTACTTCTTGAATTTCATCGATTTCAACGTCTTCTTTTCTTGCACTTAATGCTGTTAATCTTGATACTACTGGATTATTGTTTATTAATAATATTTTCATTTTTAGCTCCATAGTCCTATACTGGTTGTTAAATTTTATTGATAATTCTAGTATAATTCCAGTTTAATTCAGTTTAATCAACTTTTTTTATAAAAATAATATTAATTTATTATATTAAATAAAATTTACTGTAATATTTTTAAACATATCAAAGTTTCATTTTGTTTATAATTACTAGCAACTATTGAAATCACTATTTTAAAGGCTATTCCACCTTTAACATGGGATATATAGGTTTCTTTATTTATAAGGAATTCAAAAGTTATTAAAAAGTGATAGATAGCTATAATACCAAAAAAATTTCTTAAACTTACAAAGGCTAAGCATGTCAACTTACGTATTTGGACACACTACTCCTGATTCTGACTCTATTGTTGGAGCACATTCATTATCATATTTAAAAAACCAACT
>CACVAR010000399.1 GCA_902727905.1 uncultured Sulfurovum sp.
TTAAAATACACCCTTAGCATAAAACAAACCCATAATTGCCAAGAAATTCATCAACGCATGCATTATCATTGGAATATAGAGTGAATTACTAAGCACACGAGCATAACCAAATGCAAGACCAATAACAAAAATAGCAATCAAATAAGCTATCTCATACTGCTGATGAATAACAGCCCAAAGTACAGCCGTTACAAAGACTGCACCATGTACACCCATAAAAGTTTGGGAGAAACCTTTAAGTAAAAAGCCTCGAAAAATAATTTCTTCAACAATAGGCGCTGCTACCACCACAGCAATAACCAGTAAAATCTTAGTCATTAACGTTGGATACTCAAGATTCATCATAAAGTTAGGAATCTCTTTTGCACCCATAGCCTCTATGAGTAAACCTGTACTAAACTGCAAAACCACAAAAGCAAGTATGGCTAACCCCAAAACTTTTAGAGTAAATCCATTCAAACTAAAGTACTCTTTCAGGATTGAACCTTTTTTTAATTTAGCAATGCCCAAAACCACAGGTACTACAAGAAACATACCTCCCACAGCTGAAAGAAAAAGTAAGAAAGCGTCCGTCGTTACTTTTGTACTAAAACTGTTAAAACTCTCTAAAGTGATGCTCATATTTTCAACAAACATGTATCCTAAGAGTGGAATGACTTGTCCCAAAGCAAATGCTAGTAAAATTACTAAACCCCAAAGAAAAGTTCCTCTAAAACCCCAAACTTTTCCTGTTTCTGTACTTATACTATTTTGCATTTCTAGCCCTGCTTGGTAGTGATGAAAAGCCCAATAACAATAAAAAAAGTCCTAAACTAAGAGGATAATAAAACAACTCTTCTCTGTCATGAATGCTCACTTCACCCTGCTCTTTGTCTTGATGTTGTGCTTTAATGGTCGCAACCAAATCTTTCACCCCTGTGTCACCTGTGTTAGCCACAACAAAAGCACCACCATTTTCTAACGCCACCTCACCTAAGTCATTATTTCGTTGGGTGATGGCAATGGCACCATTATGACTTAAAGGTTTTCCATCTTTGTCTACAACTGGTGAACCTTCTTCTGTTCCTACTAAGACCACATAAAGTGCTATATCTTCATCTTTAATTGTTTCGGCAAAAGCTTCTAACTCTTTCTTTTCACCACCATCCGAAAAAACAATCAAAATCTTTGGTTCTTTCTTTTCTAGTAGTTCAGCCACATAGACACCCAAAGCAGAAAAGTCCGTTGAACTCATGTTGATGTATTCATCCGTCACCCCTTCTACAATCTGTTTGAGCGTACCTTTGTCTGAAGAGAATGGAGCTAACATAAAGGATGAATGAGCAAAAGCAATGACCGAAAGCTCATCAGTTGGCATCTCTTTAAACAAAGAGAGCATTTTAGTTTTAGCGAACTCCAAACGATTTGGATAGATGTCTTTAGCCCTCATAGAACCTGAAATATCCAAAGCTACCACAGCCGAAAGCCCTTCGAGTTGTACTTTTTTCTCACCATTATCAATAACAGGTCTTGCTAAAGCAATGACTAAAAAGAAAATACCTACCAGCATCAACATATTTCGTAATACCATAGGCAAGGAGTCATCACCCACACTCAGACGTTTTAACACCTCTTCATTAAAAACTTGGGTCACAGACCCTTTGTGTCTTAAAATTACAAAAGCAAAAACCAACAGAGGTAAAATTAATATAAAAAAGAGTTGAGGATTTACAAAGGTCATTACATACTCCTCATGGTTCTAAGATAGATAAAAAAGAGTAAAAGCAAAATAGAAAAAATTAATGGATAAGTAAACAAATAAGTATGCTGTACTACTTTTTTATCATCTATTTTAGAAACTTCTAAACGGTCAATCTCATCATAAATCTTTGAAAGCATCTCAGAATTTCGAGCTGCAAAGGCAACACCATTTCCTGCTTTGGCTAAACCTTTTAAGTACACTCCATCAAAATCACGTTCTGTTCCCACCCCAATGGTATAGAGTTTTACTTTAGATTTTGACACCAAAGACTTTACATCATCGACTGTCACTTCACTCATATTGTCCACACCATCCGTTAGTAAAATAACTATTTTACTTTTTGCTTTTGACTTCTCTAACATACTGTATGACTGTACCAAGGCATCATTTATGGCTGTTCTTTTACCAGCAATACCAAGCCGTTGCATACCAATAATCTGCTGTAAAAACTCTGTCTCAAAAGTCAAAGGAGAAGCCACAAAAGCAATGTCTGCAAAAGTAATTAACCCGACTCTGTCATTCTCTCTTTTGTCCACAAAAGAAGCTGCAACTTCTTTGACTACATCAAACTTATTTTTAGCTCTATTTGTTGCGTCAAAACCTCTTTGTCTCATGGAGTCAGAAGTATCAACTATAAGTACAATGTCTCGTCCATGTT
>CACVAR010000400.1 GCA_902727905.1 uncultured Sulfurovum sp.
TCAATAGATATTTCAATAGAAAAATCTCCATCCTCATAAATAACAATTTCACTCATAACAAATCCTCTATACTTTCAGGCATCACTTCTTTAGGTTTACAAACTTCTTCAAAATCCCCCAAACACTCGAAAACCAAAGCCAACTTCAACAATGATTCAAAAGAAATCTTCCCCGAACTTTCAAAACGTTTAAGTGAACCAAGGCTCACACCTGAACGAGATGAGAGTTCATTTTGGGTATAGGATTATTTTTACTATTATAGCTTATTTATAAGTGGGCTTTATAAAGCCTTTCGGCGAAATTTTTATTTTATGCCAATGTTTTTAACGGTGGGTTAAAACCCACCCTTGTATAATCAAAATAAGAGAAAAAGATGTTAATCTATTCTCTAAAGGATTAAGGGTAAATCGACCCACCCTAAAGCATTAAAATAGTCAAAAATATTGAGCAAATATACTTGAATATTTTCATAGCTTGTATCGTAGATAGATTACCCTTAGTAAAAAGCTTGAACGGAATAAAAAGCAAATAAAATGAACTAATTTTTCAAAGACAACTTCATAAAATTTAGCTTGTAATACAAGGAAAAGTCTACTAAGGACAACCCTAATGTAATCCTTTAAATTTCAGTACAAGGTATCACATGAAAAAGTATATCGGAATTGATGTTAGTAAATCAAGTATAGATGTTTATGATGGAAAGCAAAGTTATAAGTTTGAAAATAATGAGATTGGATTTGAAGCAGTTGTTTTTTTAGTGGAAGCTATAAAGGAAACTATTTTTATTTTTGAACCAACAGGTGTATACTCCTATGCTTTAACAGAGTTTTGTTCTAAGAAAGAAATAGCTGTCGTGATGGTTGGACCAAAAGAATCAAGAGACTTTGCACGTTCATTAAAGGTACGTTCAAAGACAGATAAAATTGATGCTAAAATACTTTATAAGTATCAATCTCATGTTGAGCCTGAAATGGCTAAAGTCCCTAAAATTAATCATCATGCTATTAAAATTCAAGAGATGTTGAATATTTATGAAGGTATTCAAGCTTCTAAACAAAGGTTCAAGAACCAAATAGAATCAGTCAGTAAAGAGAATACAGATTTACTTCGTACACTCAATAGAATAATTAAAGATTTAGAGTTAGAAGCTCAAAAACTGTTTAATAAAATTGAACTTCTTCTTTTAAAAAATGATGAAATTAAAAAGAAATATGATGCCATTGCTACCATACCTTCTATTGGTCAAAAAAGTGCTTTATACCTTAGTGCTTTTTTTCTAAAGTATCCAACAGCTAACGCTAAAGAGATGACAGCTCTTTTAGGTCTTGACCCAGTTATGAAAGATTCTGGAACGTTTAAAGGTAAACAGAGAATATCAAAACAAGGTGGGCAACAATTAAGAAACCTGCTTTATTTACCTACACTTTGTGCTATTCAACATAATGATAGAATAAAAACCTTTTATAATCGTCTTACCTCCAAAGCCAAAACTAAAAAACTAGCTGTTATTGCTTCTATGCGAAAACTTATTTTAATGGCTTTCTCTATCTTTAAAAGTGAAGAGGCTTACCAGCCTTTATTGGCTAAACTTTAATTCAAGATTTATTGATTCCCTCAGCTTACTTTAACACGGAATCTACGCATTCACAACTGTAAAATAACTATCAGCTATCAACTCCACACAACCCTCTTCATCTTTATACTCAACCAATGCTTCAAACAACTCTACTTTCACATGTTCATAATTTTTAGAACTAAGCTCCATTAGCATTCCAGAAAAACCTGTGTTGTTCAAGAGTTCCCACCACTCATCTAGGTTTAGAGGGTAACGAATCTCTTTTGTTTGTATCTCGAACTGTGTTATGTTTGCTTCTGAACACAAACGTTCTATATCTGCTTCGTGTTTTAGGTTTTCCCATTTATTCATGTCGTACTCTTTGGCTGATGGCGAACCATATTTTACTAGTAGTGGTAACAACCGATTCACCGTAGGACTAAAGGCTTTATCTAAAAAACTTGTAAAGATAAGCGTTCCACCTTCATTTAAATGTAGCATAAGAGATTTCAATACATTCACAGCATCAGGTAAAAAGAAAAGTGCGTAAGAACAAGTAATGACATCATATTTTCTATCTAAAGAGAGTTTAGTAATGTCTTGGAGTGTAAAACAAACATTGTCTACTCCTTGTTGTTGGGCATTTTCTTTAGCCACAGCTAACATGCCATCTGAAATGTCCATGGCTTCAAACTGAGCGTCTTTCAAACAAGAGGCACAAACCAACACAACATTACCCGTACCACAAGCAACATCTAAAATTTTTAAATTCTCTTTTGTCTGTTTAGCTTTAACAATCTCAGCTACATGCCTAGCAGAGATTTTAAAAAACTCTATTTCATCATATTTTATGGCTACATTTTGAAAAATATCTTTTACCTGATCTTGTTTCTTTTGCATCATTAACTCCTATAAACATCTTAACTTCTGCAAGACTCTAACATACATAAACTAACAGTTCATAAACATTTTAGATACAATGCGAAAATTCAATAAGTAACCAAAGGAACCCCATGACAAAAGAACGAGAAGGTGAACTCCTCATGATAGGACTCACCGTTTTAGAAGCATGGTTTCCCATACTCTCCATCGTTGCCATGTCCTATGTTGGGGCATTGCATACTTATATGTATAGTCTTATGATTGCTCTTGTTTTTTATGTGGTTATTATGTATAAACGTAAACGATTTGTTGAACTCAAAAACAGAGCAGCCTATAAAGACTTACTCTTAACCAGCTTTTTAATTACGACTATTTTTGTGCTTATCTTCATTGGTATGCGTTACACCACAGCTGGAAACATGGCTGTAATTGTCTTTCTTCAAGTTCTTTTTTCTTATCTTTATTTCAACGTATTGGGTAAAGAGAAGATGCACACTATTCATCTTATAGGTGCAGTCATTATGGGTGTAGGAGCATTGATTATCCTTATACCTGCTGATTTTTCTTTTAACAAAGGAGACTGGCTTATCTTACTCTCAACTGCTTTAGCACCCATTCTGAACCTTTATCAAAAACGTTCACGTCAATACTGCTCTGCTGAAACTATTTTAGGGGTTAGAACCATTATTGGTCTTCCTTTTGTTGCCCTCTTAGCCTACCTGCTTGAACCAGCTGTTAGCCTTGAAAACTTTATGTTGGCATTACCCTACATCTTCATTATCGCGACGGCTGTATTTGTCGCTTCTAAAGTCATGTGGATAGAAGCGTTAAATCGTATCAGCATTACCAAACTCTCTGCCATGTTGGCTGTGCTTCCTGTTATGACACTCTTTTTTGCCTATTTGTACTTAGATGAAATACCCACAACAGCTCAAATGATAGGTATTGTTCCTGTCATCATAGGTGGCTACCTGATTACAAAACCCATCAAAGAAGCAAAACAAAATGTCCTCTAAAACAAGGTCTAAAATAGCTTTGAGTGGTGGATGTCACTGGTGTACGGAAGCTATTTTTGATGCACTAAAAGGCGTAAATTTAGTAGAACAAGGTTGGGTGAGTTCTGAACATGAAGAGGCAAGTACGCTTAGCGAAGCTGTAATAGTACATTATGATGAAAAAGTCATTGAACTAGACATTCTCATAGAGGTTCACCTCTTAACCCATAATGCTACTTCAAACCACGCGTTTAGAAAGAAGTATCGTTCTGCCATCTATACTTTTTCTAAGTCTCAAGAGATTGAAGCTCAAAAGATTTTAAAAGAAAAACAAGCACTTTTTGAAAAGCCCCTCATCACAAAAGTTTACCCTTTTCATCGCTTTAAACTAAACGAAGAGCAGTTTCTAAACTACTACAAAAAAGACCCATCTAAACCTTTTTGTCAAAGTTACATTGAACCGAAATTGCAGATGTTGATGAAGAGGTATTCTACCTTACTTCTTAGCTTTTAAGCGTTTTATCTTTGACGCAACTCTCCAATCTTCCCCAACAACCACTCAGCCTTAGGAATCCCTCGAAACCCTTTTAAAACCTTCTCTGCTTCATCCAAATTTTCAGAAGGCTGATTTAACAAATAAACCCCCATCACTAAACTGTGAGCCAAATCTATACCATAAACCTTAGGATTACTTTTGGCTAACGCTTTTCTAAGCGTTAACGCTTCACTGTACGCCTCTTCTGCCTTTTGCATCTGATTGTTAGCAGTATAGAAAACGGCTAAGTTATTGAGTGTTATTCCCACCTTATCCTTATACACCTTGGGATTGCTTTTGGCTAACGCTCTTCTAAGCGTTAACGCTTCACCGTACGCCTCTTCTGCCTTTTGCATCTGATTGTTAGCTCTATAGAGATTGGCTAAGTTATTGAGTGTTTCTGCTACATAAGCGTTATAAACCTTGGGATTGCTTTTGGCTAACGCTCTTCTAAGCGTTAACGCTTCACCGTACGCCTCTTCTGCCTTTTGCATCTGATTCTTAGCTTGATAGAGATTGGCTAAGTTATTGAGTGTTCCTGCTACATAAGCGTTATAAACCTTGGGATTGCTTTTGGCTAACGCTCTGTACAGTATTAACGCCTCACTGTACGCCTCTTCTGCCTTTTGCATCTGATTGTTAGCTTTATAGAGAATGGCTAAGTTATTGAGTGTAGTTGCCACCTTATCGTTATAAACCTTGGGATTGTTTTTGGCTAACGCTCTATAAAGGGTTAACGCCTCTCTGTACGCCTCTTCTGCCTTTTCCATCTGATTGTTAGCTTTATAGAGATTGGCTAAGTTATTGAGTGTCCCTGCCACATCAGCGTTATAAACCTTGGGATTGCTTTTGGCTAACGCTCTTCTAAGCGTTAATGCCTCAACATATGCCTCTTCTCCCTTTTGGATCTCATTATTAGTTTGATAAAGGTTAGCTAAGTTATTCAATGTTCCTGCCACATAAGCGTTATAAACCTTGGGATTGCTTTTGGCTAACGCTCTTCTAAGCATTAATGCCTCAACATATGCCTCTTCTCCCTTTTGCATCTGATTGTTAGTATTATAGAGAAGACCTAAGTTATTGAGTGTTGTTGCCACATCAGCATTATACACCTTGGGGTTACTTTTGGCTAACGCTCTTCTAATCATTAATGCCTCAACATATGCCTCTTCTGCCTTTTGCATCTGATTGTTATCACTATAGAGAAGACCTAAGTTATTGAGTGTTACTGCTACATTAGCATTATAAACCTTGGGATTGCTTTTGGCTAACGCTCTCTGCTCTAACAGTGAGCCATTATAGGTTTGTATTGCTTCATCAAAATAGTTTTGAGTTTGTAAAAAGTAGGCATAATCAAAAAGTGTCTCTACATTTCGGTCGTAGTTTAGGGCTTTTTTATAGGCTTTTTTGGCTTCATCATACTTATTATCTAAGGCTAAAACTTTCGCTTCAAACCTGTACCCACCAGCCAACTCTTTCATGTTTTTATCGGTATTTGTTTTAAATGCATTAAAAGCAGTACTTTTAAAATACGCTAATGTAGCCGTTAGACCTTTTTCTTCATAAATCCTAGCAGCTATGCGTACTACTTTTAAATTAGAATTTTCAATAAACGTATTTAACTCTTTAATCTCTCGACTCTTTTTATCTAACGCTTTTCTTACTTTATTTAACTGTTCAGATATTAAATACTTCTCTTCTATAGAAACAGAGCGATTTAGTTTTCGTTCCAAAGAGTTGATTCTATCTTTATAGGGTTTTATAAACTTGTCAACGGTTTTTTGACTTAACCCTTTATTGACAATTTGAGTTACGATGTTATGGTCTCCATCTATCTTTACCTCTTGTTTATTGGCAAACAGAGGGGTAAAGGAAAGTATGGTGAGTAATGATACTTTAGCGAATGTTGTCATAGTAATGCTCCTTAGTTACAGTTTTTTTTAAAGGCTGTTAATTGTTTTCTTGTCTCTTCTAACTCACGATTTATTATCTTTTTACTCTCTAGCATTTTTGCCATTTGTAACTCTTGACTCAACTCATCAACAGTTTTCTGATATTCACTGATTCCATCCTTACAAAGTTTTTTTGTATTGGTATCTCTGTTTATCACTTGTTTTACGGTGTTGTTTGAAGCATTTATATCTATAGTTTGAACATTATCTACTTTTTTATTTTCATTTATTGTTTGGGTTAGGTTATTGTTAGCACCTGTAATTTTCATTGCTTGATGATTTCTTGGGGTTGGCTCAGGTAATGTACTCTCTTTAGGTTTTACAGCATCATAAATAAACCCTGTTATAACAGCCATAACAATCACCCCAGCAATGGTATTTAACGCTTGGTCTTCTAACTTTTTTAAAAAAGTCTTTTTCTCTTTACTTTTTTCTTGCATCGCATCTTTACAGGTTATAAACTCAGGCATGTCTTCCCAAATCTCTTTAAGATAGCTGATAGGAATGGCATAGGCATTTTTTCCATTTCGTTCTCTATCCGTTGCGACGGCGATAACGGTATTGGTTCCTTTTAAAACCACCGTTGCACCACTGTAACCTTGTTCGATGCTGTCCTCTTTTTCTATAGAGAGTTCATAAGTGCTTATCTGTTTAAGATTGGCGTAAATTTTAGAAACTTTTTTAACCACTCCATCAATCTTTTCAAGTTTTGCCAGTTTAATGTTGTTTTTTTTATGACGCTTAAATCCCTCTATCTCTACCAAGGTATCTTCACTAACAGCATCAGAACAGAGTTTTAAAGCCTCTGTGTCTTCTAACCCTTTGACATAAAGTAATGCCAAATCAATCTCTTCTATCAGACCTTGTTTGATAAGTTCTGCTTTTTGACCATGGACTTCTAAAGCGTTTTTATCACATGCCTCGACCACATGCATACACGTGACCAAGTATGCTCCTTGATCATCGGCATACACCACAAACCCAGTTCCTATGCTTTTTGTTGTGCTACTTTGGATTAAAAATATAGATTTTTTTGTCGATAAACTCATGATAATTCTCTCCCTTTGATATAACAGACCTTTTGTTTATGATACAAAAAATAAAATTAGATAGAGGACTTAATTGATGTTTATTGTTTTTTCATAGATGTGAACGTGTCATACTTTAAAAATCAAAGCCAAAGCTCCAAAAGTAGCCATACCCAACACAACCGACTTTGTATACTTAGGATTAAAATATTTCGTAAACATTGGTGCAAGTAAAAATCCTAAGATAAATCCAGGCATCATGTAAAACCCTGAAATCACTTGTCCATAAGAAAACTCATCAAACAGATAAAAAAGTATTAACATTGTAATGGTAAAGATAGTATACAAAAATGCCAAAGTAGACTTAATAGACTCTAAAGGATGGTTTTGAAATATTAATGCCAAGACTTGACCACCTACGGCAGCTATGGCTCCCATGAGACCTGCCACAAAACCACCACCATAATTAATCCCAGCACCTAATTTAAATGACTTTACTTTTAAACTAATGAAAACAGACAACAAAATAAACAATCCAAATATCACACCTAAGTGTTGAAATTCAATATTTTTAAAGATATAAATTGCCACGAAAACACCAAATAACATACCCAAACTTACCTGAGGTACATTCTGTATGTCAATATGTTTTCTTCCTTGATATGCCATCATAATGGTTAAAGCTAATGAGGCAAAAGCAATGGGTACTGGGATAAGTGTATAAGATATCATTGCCAAAAAAGGAACAATTAACATCCCTATACTCACACCTGTTGCCATCTGTAGAATTGAGGCAACAATCAAAATAAAATTTGCTAATAAAAAGCTACTTATAGTCCATTCCACGAGTATTCCTAAAATTGTTTAAATATTATAAAAGGAGTTTTATTGGCTAAAGCCAATCCTACAAAGCACAAATATCTATGGTATTTGAAAGATGTAGAGTGGGCTTCAGCCCACACATAAAACGCCATACAAAAGCATGGTTAATATATCAATGAGTTAAAAAAGTAGTAGGCTAGAGCCAGACCCTAAGGAGCATGGCTGTGGTGTGAATGTAAGAGATAATAATGTTCATTGTCTGCTCCTTAATGTTTTTTGTAGTGAAAGTGTAGAAAGTTTTTTGTTAAAATTGGCTGATAGACTATTTTATTAGCACATAAGTCTTAATCTCTGTCCTTTAAATATTGAGTCCTATTTAACTAAAGTTAACTCTCCTAAATAGTTATGAATACTCTTTCCATTTTCAAGCCATGCCAAGAGTCCACCTTCGAGATTAGAGACATTGGTAAAGCCCATTTTTTGCAACTGTAGCCCAGCTAAACTACCTCTTGGACCTTTTAAACAATACGTTACAATATTAGCATCTTGACCATAGATTCGAGCAATCTTTTCAATTGCCATAAATTCTAACTTACCTCGTGGAATGGTTAAAATATTTTCTCCTCCAATATAGCCACTCGCAAATTCTTCAGGTTCACGTACATCAACAAGTATAAGCGTTTTATCAATAACCAGTTCATTTACATTAATTTGTTCAACAGCTAATGAAGCCTCTTCTATTAGTTTTTTAAGATGGGTATCTAAAAAAATATCATCACATCTTTTTGCATAACTTTCCAGTTTTGTGTGTAAATTCTTCATAATTTTTAATCCTTTTTGGTTTAAAAATTTTAACATTTACTCTATATTATGCAAATATCTTTTTATTGTTAGAAATTTAGGTAAAGAAAAAGATAAGTATAAAACTAATACTTCAACTTCTCCAACCGTGCTATTCTTTGTTCAGTACTAGGATGCGTACTAAAAAGTTGTTTCATTGAAAAATCTTTTCCTGTAAACGGGTTAATAATAAACATGTGTGCTGTCTGAGGTTCTGCATCATGCATGACCATACCACGAGCATAATGGTCAAGTTTATTTAAAGCACTCTGTAACCATTCAGGATGTCCTGTCATTTTGGCTGCACCCTCATCTGCCATGAACTCACGGTTTCGACTCACGGTCATTTGTATAATCGTCGCAGCCAAAGGCATGATGAACATTAGAGCTATCATGATAATAGGATTCGGTCGTTCATTATTACTACCACCGAAAAACATACCAAAATTTGCCAACATAGCAATGGCACCTGAAATGCTTGCTGTAATGGTTCCCACAAGCATGTCATAGTGCTTAATGTGACTTAACTCATGGGCAATAACAGCTTCTACCTCTTCTTCATCTAAAAGTTCAAGCAGCCCTTCTGTCACAGCGACCACAGCATGTTCATAGTCACGCCCTGTGGCAAAAGCATTGGGTACATTGTCTGGGATGATGTAAAGTGATGGCATCGGTAAATTGGCTTTCGCTACCAATCTGTCCATAATCTCATACAAACCTTGTGCAGAGTGCCTGTTGATAGGAATGGCATTATAATGTTTAAGTACCTGCTCATGACTGTAGTAATAAGCATAAAAATTCATTCCAATGGCAGCTACAAAAGCTATTATCATTCCCATTTGACCAGCTATCATTCCACCAAACCAAATAAAAAGTAAGGTCAATGCTGTCATAAGAGCATAAGTTTTAAACTGTTCCATCTGTTATCTCCATATTAAATATATTTTTACTTTACTTCTTTTTAGGTATTAAAATGGTTAAAACACCATTCTTATATTCGCTTTTATAGGCATCAGCATCAGCATCTTTAGGTAATATCATACCTCTTTGTACCATACCAACATGACGTTCTTGATGAATAATCTTATCATCTTCTTTTTGTTCTTTACGTTTTTCGCTCTTAGCCACAACTTTTAGATAATTGTCTTCAATATCTATCTTAATACTCTTTTCATCCATGCCAGCTAAATCCATTTTAAGTTCATACTCATCACCCTTGTCTACCAAATCTGTACTGGGTGAAGAAGCGAATCCTTTTGGAAAATCCATGTTAGGTCTCATATCTTTAAACATGTCATTGTTAAAACGTTCAAAGACCCTGTCCATCTCTTTTTTCATCTCTTCAAAGTGCTGAAATATTGGATCATTTTTTAATGTATCTGGCTGAGTACTATTTGACTCAGCCGATAGTGTCATCAAAGGAAGAGTAACCAGTATGGTCACTTTTATTAAATTTCTAAACATAGCTCCTCTCCTTCTCTTAGTTAATCGAAATACTACGTGCTTTTCTTGCTTCCTCTTTTTCTAAAGAGATATAAAGCCGTCCATCTTCATAATTTGCTGAGATTTTTTCTCTGTCCACATCTTTTGGTAAAACAAAGCTTCGTGAGATTAAACCAAATTTACTTTCACACAAATAATAGTCATCTTCTTTCACTTCATTTCTTGTCTTTCTCATTGCATTCACCGTTAAATAGTCATCTTCAACTTTCAGTTCAATTTCATTCTTATCGACACCCGGTAAATCTATCTCGATGTCATAAGTGTCTGCTTTATGTTTCGCAAAATTGGCAAAAGGTAGATGTCGTGCCACATTTCCTAAAGTCTCTTTAGCAACATCTATGCCTTTCTCAATATTCTCTTCAACACTGTTCACCAACTCTTTTGTATTGTCTATAATTTTTTCTTTTGTAACACCCATAATTTAATCCTTTACTTAATCTCAATCTTTTTACTTGAGGTATCAACTTTTAGTTTTGGTATACTAATTTCTAAAATACCATTTTCAAATCCAGCTTCAATGTTTCCTGTATCTACCTTTTCAGGTAAAGTGAATGAACGCGAAAAAAGACCATAGGGACTCTCAATTTTCTGATAGTCTTCATCTTTCACCTCTTCTCTGACATTTCGTTCCCCTGAGATACTTAAAACATTTCCATCGACATTAATGTCTACATCCTCTTTCTTAACACCCGGAAGTTCCACTTCTAAGTGATAGCTTTCATTTGTTTCACGTGTATTGACCTTTGGACGAAAATCAGATGTCTGTTCTGGTTTTGTCTCTTCATTTATGGTGTTAATAATCGTATTAACTAGGTCAAAACTTTTTCTTATATCATTAAATGGTTCATATCTTTTTACTGACATTTTTGTTCCTTAAAAATTATTTTTTAAACCATATGGCTTAAACATACAAAGATTATAAAACAGAGTTATTGGAAAAAAATGCCACTTTAGTCGCATTTGAAAAATTTTAGGGAAGTTTTCTACTTTAAAAAGAGTTGTTCAGAGTTTTCAAGCAGTTTTTTTACATCTTTTACATAGATGTTTTTACGTTGGTTTTCAATAATTTGGTCAGATTCCAAATCTTTAAGATGTCGTTCGACAACATTGCGAACCGTACCTAAAAGCTTAGCAATCTCTGTTTTAGAAAGGTTTTGAAGTAACTGATAGTAGTGGTCGTCATTGGGATTCATGTTTTGAAGTAGTAGTTTTGAAAGACGTTCAGAGGTAGAATGCAAGGACAAGTCACTGGCTAACTCTTCTGTATGACGCATTTGAGAAGCAATGTAAGGAAAAAAATGTTGACTGAACTGTTCATTGGTTTTTAACCACTCTCGAACTTTTTCCATGGGTAACTCAAGGACATCAGCACTCTCTATGACTTCATAGAGAACATCATGCGCTTTACCATCAAGTAAAATCAAAGTGTCAAACATATCTCCTGCTCTATAGACAAAAAGTGTCTGCTCTTTAGCATTTTCAAGGTTCATTTGAAAACTTTTAATTTTACCTTTTAAGACAATGTAAAAGAACTTAGAGAGTTCACCATTAAGAAAAAGAGTCTCTTTCTTTTTAAACGAAACAATTTTTCCATACTCTAAAAACTGCTGTTCAAAACTTTGATCTAACTCATTAAATATCTCAATGTTGTACTCTTTCATGGTGTTTACTTGCCCATCTCTTTTAAGTACTTTTTATATTCAACTTTCTTTAATTTTTTAGATTTTTTAGCAACTTCTTTACCCATACTATCTTTATAGGCTGTAATTTTTGTTCTAAGCTCAACATCTGAAGTACCAATAATCTGTGCTGCTAAAATTCCAGCATTTTTTGCCCCGTTAATGGCTACTGTTGCCACAGGAACACCACCAGGCATCTGCACAATAGATAAAAGTGAATCCATACCATCTAAGGCAGAAGTTCTTACAGGAACTCCAATCACAGGTAAAGGTGTTAATGAAGCAA
>CACVAR010000401.1:0-2488 GCA_902727905.1 uncultured Sulfurovum sp.
CTAAAAATGTAGATGAGCATCCAGAGTTTTCAAAAGAAGATGTTAGTCGATATGGTGTTTTCGCAACGTATACGCTTCCTTTGACTTCTTCATTTTCTGTTACACCAAAAGCAGGTTTAACTAAAGTAGATGGTTCTTATACTCTTTCTGGGTTGAGTTCAGAAGTTTCAGACTCATCAACAGAGTTTACCTATGGATTAGAAGTTAATTATCATTACAACGATAATATAGGTTTATTTGTAGGTTATACAGATTATGGTAATGAGTTAGAACTTAACAATATAGATAAAAATAAAATGGATACTCAAAACTATACTTTTGGGATTAAAATAGATATATAATACTTTCTTACAACTTCACTTAACACTTAATTAACACTTTTTTAATAGTATGCGAGATACTATTAAAAAAGGAAAACAATGAAAAAAATTATTGTTCTAATTACTCTACTACTACTTTCAGTTGCAACTGTTGAAGCTGGAAACAAACAAGCACTTAAACATACAAATCCTATGCCTAATCTAATGCGTATTGTTGTTGGAAATGCTGCTCTTTTAAATCTTAGTGATGTTCAGATAAAAGATGCTAAAGCATGGATGAAAGCTTCTAAGCCTGTAATGAAGGGAATGATTAAAGAAGTAATGATGAAAGAGAAAGCACTTTTAGAAAATGCTTTGACAACAGATACTGACATTGAAAAACAAGCTGATGAAGTGTTAGCATTACGTAAAAAAATCATTATGATGAAAACAGAATGTAGAAAAGAGTTGAAGCGTATTTTGGATGAAAAACAATATGCTGAAGTAATTAATATATACAAAAGTGTTCAATAATTTATCCTTAAGTAAATTTTAATATGCTATAACTAATCATTCAAGAATTAGGAGTAGCACTTGGAATATATTTTACTTTTTATAGAAGCACTTATAGACCTTAGTAATGAGATGGCTATCTTTATTATTTTTGGTCTCCTCTTCGCTGGGATAATGCATGAACTAATCCCTGAAACGCTCGTCACCAAACATTTGGGTAAAGAGAATATTTGGTCAGTTATTAAATCAACTGTTTTTGGTATTCCTTTACCTGTATGTTCTTGTGGGGTTATTCCTTTAGCAACGAGCATCAAAAAATCTGGTGCATCAAAAGGTGCAACACTCTCTTTTCTTATTTCTACTCCTATTACTGGTGTTGACTCCATTATGGCAACTTATGGAATATTTGGATGGATATTTACCATCTATAGAGCCATAACCTCTATGATAATAGCTATGGTAGCAGGAATACTGACCAATATTTTTGA
The DNA here is from genome assembly GCA_902727905.1 of uncultured Sulfurovum sp. Taxonomy (GTDB): domain Bacteria; phylum Campylobacterota; class Campylobacteria; order Campylobacterales; family Sulfurovaceae; genus UBA1140. Next base: position 1,301 of record CACVAR010000401.1, read on the forward strand.
TAAAGAGGAACCTGTAAAAGCAAAATTTACCACCGTAGCACCATCTAAAGAAACATTAGTAGCTGATGCTTGTTGTTCAACAGAAACTTCTTGTTGTGGAACAGATACTTCTAAAAAAGAGCCTTTTATAGTACGTGTTCTAAGTTATGCATTTGGAACCTTACTCAAAGACATTGCTAAACCACTTTTTTGGGGTTTACTACTTGGTGCGTTGATTACGGTAGCCATACCTTCAAATTTGAGTGAGATATTGGTTGAGTATGCTTGGCTTTCATACATTATTGTTATTTTAATAGCTGTTCCTATGTATGTTTGTGCAACAGCTTCACTGCCTATTGCAGCTGGACTCATGCTTTCAGGTGTTTCGGCAGGAGCAGCTTTTGTATTTCTTTCAGCAGGACCAGCAACCAACACCGTGACCATTGGAGTTGTTAAAAAAATGTTAGGGACACGTTCACTCTATATTTACCTTGGTTCTATTGTTATAGGTAGTATACTTTTTGGACTTGGTTTGGACTATCTGTTTTCTGCTTCAGAGATTGATCCTAAAACATTGGTTCAGATGGGAGAACATACAGGTGTATTTGCGCTGTTATCAAGTGTCGTACTTTGGATTTTTATGATGTACTATTTGTTTGAACCATATTTTAAAAAAGAGGAAGAGGGAAGTTGTTGTGGTTAGTATAGTGTAGTGAAAAGAGAATATTAGCTTAAGCGTTTCATTTTTTAACTTATAATTTATATAGTGACTTCTTATTAATCTTGATTTGCATAATTATACATAATATGTTATGGTAAGAGTAAGGAGTCTTTTTTGAAAAACAAAAAAACTATTATTACTTACGGAACCTATGACATGTTACATGTAGGACATATGAAGCTTTTGGAGCGTGCAAAAGCATTGGGTGATTACCTTATAGTTGGGGTTACTGATGAAAATTATGATCGTTCACGTGGAAAACTAAATGTTGTTGAGAGTACTAAAAAACGTGTAAAATCTATAGAAGCTTTAGATTTTGTGGACAAAGTTATTGTCGAAACACACAAGAACCAAAAAGCTGAAGATATGGTCAAGTATGATGTAGATATCTTCGCCATTGGTGATGATTGGGTTGGATCATTTGACTATTTAAATGAGTATACTCATGTGGAGTACTTGGCTCGAACAGAAGGTATTTCTAGTACAAA
>CACVAR010000401.1:2588-12045 GCA_902727905.1 uncultured Sulfurovum sp.
GCTGTAATTTCTGGAACTAAAGGATACATTCACATACCTGCACCATGGTGGTTAACCAAAAAGTTTTATGTACGTTTTGAAGATGAGCATAAGTCTCAAACATTCAACTATGAATTTGATGGGGATGGATTACGCTATATGATTGCTGAGTTTGCATCCTTGATTCAACGTGGAAAACGTAAATCTAAAATGTTAACTCCTTCAGATATGGTAGGTATTAACAGAGTATTGTTAGAATACAATGAACGAAAAAATAATGAAAAAAATAATAATGAAAAGAAGGAAGTATAGATGATATATGAAGATTATTATATCTTTACCCCAGGACCTGTAAAAATGTCTGAAGAGATAATGGAAGTTGGTGCAAAACAGACCCCATATTTTAGGAACTGTGAGTTTTCAGACGTGACTTTTGCTTGTGAAAAAGGACTCCTTGAAATGGTGAATGCGCCAGAAGGATCAAAAGTTATTTTTTTAACAGCTTCTGGTACAGCAGGTATGGAGTCTGTGGTGATGAACCTTTTAAATAAAGATGACAATGCACTGGTTGTTCATGGTGGTGGTTTTGGAGGTCGTTTTGTAGAGATTTGTAAAACGCATGATATTGTTCATACAGATTTTAAAGTGACAAATACAAACTTGTCAGATATTGAAACTTTAGCTCCTAAAGAGAATTACTCCTCACTCATAGTTAATGCTCATGAGACATCGGTAGGACATCTGTATGATTTAAATGCCATGGGAGCTTATGCTAAGAAAAATAACTTACTTTATATAGTAGATGCCATCTCTATGTTGGTAACAGATCCACTTGACATGCAAGAGAGTGCTATTGATGTGGTGATTGCAAGTTCACAAAAAGGTTTGGCTTTGCCTCCGGGGTTAACCATGGTTGTTTTAACACCAAGGGCTTTAGAGAAAGTGCAAGATGTTAAGAGTCTTTATTTTAACTTTAAAGATTATCTAAACAATGGGGAAAGAGGACAAACCCCTTATACACCAGCTGTGACCATTATGCTACAGTTAGAAGCAAGACTAGCTCAAATCAAGCGAAGAGGTGGGGTAGAACAGAGTATTCGTTCAGCAAAAGAGATAGCTGAGTATTTTAGAGAAAATATTAAAACTTTACCTCTTAAAGCGTATACGCCTTTTATGCCAAATGCTATGACAACGCTAACACCAACTGATGGTAAAGCTGCTATGGACATCGTTAATGATTTAGAAGATAAATACAAAGTAATGGTCTGTCCAAATGGTGGTGAACAACGTGACCTTATTTTTAGGGTGTCGCATATGGGTGATATGACTAAAGCATATACGGATGTTCTTATCGATGCTCTACATGACTATTATCAAGTAGATAGAGTTTAAATGATAGCAGCAAAAGCATTACGACAAGCACAGCTTATTATGCTTGAAATGTTAGTTGAGTTTGATGCTATATGTACAAAACATAGTTTAAAGTATTGGTTAGATTCAGGAACGCTTTTGGGTGCTGTTCGTCATGAAGGGTTTATACCTTGGGATGATGACATAGACTTGTCTATGCCTGTAGAAGACTATAATAGATTTATGAAAATCGCAGAAGATGAGTTGTCAGAAGATATTTTCTTCCAAACCAAAGCAATAGATAAAGCTTTTAAATTTGACTATATGAAGTTACGCTCAAATAAAGCGAGTATTGTAGAGTTTCATGAAAAAGGGAGAGAAGTAGGTTATCATCAAGGTGTATTTGTAGATATCTTTCCCATGTTAACTTTAAAAAACTCTAAAGAAAATCAGAATTTTTATGAAGATAGTTTTGAAGAAATTCGTGCTTGTTCTTCCATTTCTTTACACACACCTAATGGTGTGGATAATCCAGAAAAAAGAGAACAACTTGTAAGTTCTATAGAAAATAGGCATCAAGGTTGGGAAAAAGAAGATACTAAAGTGATTTATTCAGGAAAAATGCCAGATGTGGCTGCTTGGTTTGATTATAAAGAGATTTTTCCTTTAAAAAAGGTGATCTTTGAAGGATTAGAATTCTCTGTACCTAAGAATCCTCATCATTATTTACAGTCAATTTACTCTTTCAATTATATGGAGCTTCCTCCAGAAGACAAACGTACCATTCATGCTTGGAAAATAGAGTTTAGTAAATAAAACATATGTTATACTATTTTTATGACACGAAATATAATAATAGCCATACTAATCATCATTGCAATTCTTCTTCTAGCTTACTACTATAAAGCGAGTTCATTAAAGTTAGACGCTAAAGGTATTACTTTACAAGTTAAAGAAAAAACTGTTTTTCTTGAAACCACAAATGTACAGACGACTCCCATAACGTTTTCAAATTTGAATATTATGCAGAGTAAATTGAGCAATGGTAGTTACTTTGAAGTCGCTACTTGTGAACCTCTTTATGAGTTTAATCAAAACACTAAAGATGTTATAAAGACATTGTTTGAAGCAAATAAAGTAGATGAATTATTTTCCATAAGAGGACTTTCAGCCATGAGAGTTACTTTAAAAAATGCGCAAGTAGTTAACTTGTTTGTTGATGATAATGACTTCAAAGAGTTAAAGCTTGTTTATGGAATTCCTTATGAAGTTTTTTCTCCAGCTGTAAAAAAGTTAATGGGAAGAGGGTTTAAGGAGTTTACCATAGGTGGAATTTTTGAATTACCTGTACCTATGACAAAGTGGAGTGTGCTTCATAACGATTATGATGGAATCATTACTTCTATGGATCATTAAGTAGATAAACTCTTTCTACTTAATGAACGTTGCTTAATAAAAGTTATGACTTATAGTCCTACATTTAGAGAGTTTAAGGTCTCATAAGTAATTCCACCAGTTGCCAGTGAGTTGTCTCTTTGGTACTTGTCTAGGGCTACTTTTGTATCTTGCCCTAAAACACCATCGATTTTACCTGGGTTGTAGTTTTTGGCTTGCAACGCATTTTGAATTTTAAGTACAACATTTTGGTTCATGTTTGTTTGACAAAGAATTCTTTCCCAACTTTGGTGAGATGAAGATACTTTTTCTTTTTTATCAACCATTTTGTAGACAGCTTCAATAGGTGTTTTAACTTCTTGTGCTTCTTGTACTAACTTTTTAACTTTAATTGTTTTATAAGTAGGTTCAATGGCAATTTCTTTTGTAGAAGTTGGTACATCAAGGACAACTTTTGTAATCTTTTGATTTTTAGCTGGTACTTCAACCAAACAAATCTTATGTCCTGTAGCACGTAAACCTTTATCTACCTTGTCGCCAACTTGAATCCATGAGAATGTTGCTTTAGTGTCAAGTACACTTTTTTGAATACTACTTTTAACTTCTGGAACTTTAATGGTTTCAGTTTTAGCAGCACTCACAAGTTTTTTAACTTTGATTGTTTTAGAAACAGCAGCGACATCCATTACTTTTGTTGTTGCTGGAGTTTTAACAACTTTCTTTTTAATGGTCTTGTATTTTGCTGGTACTTTAACCAAACACATAATTTCACCTGTGGCACCAGCTAGTTTTTGTGCTGGGTTAGCACCTTTTTTCCATACTGTTTTTTCTTTTTCAATTAAGACTTTTTCTTCTGTATACCCATAGGTCGCTGGAATTGTTACTGTTTTTTTAGATGCTGGAGTAACAACAATGGTTTTTTCTACCATTTCGTAAGTTGCAGGAATAACTTTAGTTTTACTACTCTCTTTTTGTAACACAACTTCTTCTGAAACTGTTTTGTATCTATTTGGTGTAAAATATTCTCTATAACATGTTTTTGGTTTTGTATTTTCTAAATCCACACCTTTTAATTTTGCAGCAACTAAAATTTCTTTGCTGACAGGTGCTGCATGTCTTTTTAAACTTACTTTCCAAGATTTTGAAGCAGGCTTAACTTCAACAATCTCAGTAACCTTTTTAAAGGTAGCTGGAACAGTAACCAGTTTTTTACTCGCAGGAGTAACTTCTACTCTTTCATCAGTCCATTCATATTTTGCTGGGGTGATGCTTATCTTATGTGATGCTTCTTGTACTAGAACACGTTCTTCTATTGTTTTATATTTAGCTGGGATAATAACCTTGGCATAACACTCTCCAGCCTTTGCATTTGGAGGTGTCAATGATACTTCTGCATTGACGTAAGTAATGGGTAAAAGTAAAGACATTAATAGTAGTGAATATTTTGTTCTCATGATAAATCTTCCTTGATCTTTTAAATTCAAATATAATTTGATTTGATTAGTATATAGGAAGTGTACTTTTTTTCTATTAAATAATATTTATTAATGTTTTTTTTTAATTTTATAGACCTTTGAGTAAAATGAGGTAAAGCTTTTCGACCACATCATCGTTAAGATGGATGGTGCTTTTTGTATTATAAAGGGTAAAAATTTCTTTTTTATTAAGTGCATGGGCATAGATACATGTTGGGTGTGTTGGTAAAAAAGCTCTCATGAGTCCTACTTCTTTATCTAAGACTTCTTCGCATACATAACAAAAACCATTGTCATAAAGTCGTCCTTCATGGGCAAGTAGAGTAACGTAGGCTTCTACAGCTAATCTTTTTGGATTTTGTTTGTCCCATTTTCGTGCTACATTTAATAGGAGATTAAAATAGAAGTTATCAACTTCAATAATGTCTTTTAGATGGGGTTCAAAAAGTTTAATAAAGTTTTGCCAAATAAGTAGATGATTATTTGAAAAAATCCAAGGAAAACTTATGTGTGATAAGGAACGCATATTGGGCATAAAATTGTTTTTTGACTCAGAAACTTCAAAATCTACTAAGTTACCGACCTGTAATATGGAATGTCTTGCTCCAAAAAAACGCCAGTAATCTGTTATGGAGTTGTTGTTAAGTACGGTTACAATAACATCTTCGTTTTTTGCGCGCTTGATGTTAAGAATGAAACCATGCATATAACGTACCTATTCTTTTTCTTTTTAAAACATTACATAATTTTTATTAAAAAATAACTTATAATAATGTGTTGGGAATTTAATTTAGAGGTTTAGATTTCCATGTCTTTTTGATATCTTATTATAATTATAAATAAAAGTGAATTCTAATATTATTTTAGGTAAAATCGAGGCAATTTTGGGTTAGGAATTTTAGATTCATTTAACAACCTAAAGACATTAAAAAAAGGTAACTTATGCAAGATCTCTTTACGTCGTTTAAAGATAACTGTGGTTTCGGACTGTTAGCCTCAATTGACAACAAACCAACCCATAAAAACTTAGAAGATGCTGTGACATCACTTTCAAGAATGATGCACAGAGGAGCAGTTGCTGCTGATGGTAAGACAGGGGATGGATCTGGGCTTTTACTTTCTATTCCTAAATCATTTTTTGCCAAAGAAGCTTCTTCCGTAGGAATTGATCTTCCAGAGACTTATGCTGTTGCAATGGTGTTTTCAAATCATGAGGCAGATTTTGAAGTTATTCAGAAAGTATGTGAAAACAATGATTTAAATGTATTGTATACACGTACCGTACCTGTAGATACCAATGCCCTTGGTGAACAAGCTTTAGCATCATTACCTATAATAAAGCAGGTATTTGTTTCGCCTAAGTCAGCAGTGGCTTCACAAAGATTTGAAGCTTTAGTATATTTGTCGCGTAAAGAGATTGAATCTGAACTTTCAGAAGATAAAAGTTTTTATATTCCTTCATTTTCTACCTCTGTAGTCTCTTATAAAGGGCTTGTTATGCCTACGCATATTAAAGAGTTCTATACCGATTTAGCCAATGAAGACTTTGAGATTGCCTTTTGTCTTTTTCATCAGAGATTCTCAACGAATACATTACCTCAATGGAAACTAGCACAACCATTTAGAATGATTGCGCATAATGGTGAGATTAACTCTGTTACTGCCAATAGATTTAATGTGGCTGCTAAAATGGCATCGGCAAAATCAGAGGTATTTTCTGATGAAGAGATGAGTAGACTAAAAAAAGTTATTCAAAATGACATGTCAGATTCTGCTTCTTTAGACAACTTTATGGAGTTTTTGAGAGTTAACGGTGTGGACTTTTTTAAAGCAGCACGTTCATTAGTACCAGCTCCATGGCATAATGCACCACATATGGACTCTGACTTAAGAGCATTTTATGAGTATGCAAGTACTTGTTTTGAACCGTGGGATGGACCAGCAGCTGTTTCTATGACAGATGGTCGTTACATTGGTTGTGTGCTTGACAGAAATGGACTTAGACCTTCAAAATACATTATTACAAAAGACAATATTTTATTAATCACTTCAGAGTATGGTGTTTTAGATATTGATGATGAAGAGATTGTTGAGCGTGGAAGATTGCAGTCAGGTGAGATGATGGGTGTTGACCTTAAAAATGCAAAAGTACTTAAGTCAAATGATATTGATGAATACTTAAAGGTTTCTAATCCATATGATAAATGGCTTGGTGAAAATATGGACTACCTACAAGAGCATAAGCCTGCACCTGAAACACTCACAACCAATGTCAGATGTCTTTCTGGTAATGTAGAAGAGAAGCAACGTTACTTTAACTTTACATTAGAAGTTATTAGAGAAGTTGTTAAACCTATGCTAGCTGAAGGTAAAGAGACCACTGGTTCTATGGGTGATGACACACCAATCGCTGCCTTCTCAAATGAGCAGAGAAACTTTACAGATTTTTTTAAACAAAAATTTGCGCAGGTAACAAACCCACCAATTGACCCAATTCGTGAAAAAACGGTTATGAGTCTTAATACTGGTTTTGGAGAGACACAAAATATTTTAGCCGATTCAGCTGATCATGCAAAAAGATTAAAAACAGTTTTACCTGTTATGTCTGCTGCTAAGTTCTCTTTATTGCAAGAGTTTGGTGATGAGACAAATGAAAAGTATGATGCTTCATATAAAACAGGTCAATATGACACAACCTATACAGAAGATTTAAAAGCAAGCCTAGATGCATTGGTTCAGAAAATTGTTCTTGATGTTCGCGATAATGGTGTAAGAACAGTTATTCTTGATGATAGGGCTTTAAGTGCAGAGAACAAAGTTATGCCAATGCTTATGGTTATTGGTCGTTTAAGTCAAGAGCTTTTAGCTAATGATGTTAGACACTTAGCAAGTATTGTGGCTGCTACAGGTGAAGTATTTGATCCTCATTCTGCTGCTTGTATGTTAGCGTATGGTGCTGCAGCTATTTTCCCTTATTTACTTTACTATACAGTTAGAGAACTTGAAGGTGAGAGTGATGAGCTAGTTCATACACTTAGAAAGTTCAGACGTGCAATGGGTGCTGGTCTAATGAAAATCATGTCTAAGATGGGTATTTCGACTATCTCTTCTTACCGTAACTCAAGACTCTTTGATAGTGTTGGTTTAAGTCAAGAGATTGTAGACGATTGTTTTGTTGGAACAAGAGGATTATTACAAGGATTAGAATATGCTGATATTGATGCACGTATTAGTGCAACACATGCACGTGCATTTACTACTGATTTTGACGGTACAAAAAATAGCCTTTATAAAGGTGGATATTATAAGTACAAAAAAGGTGAAGAGTTCCATGACTTTTCTCGTCCTACGATTAAAGCGATTCAGACTTCAGCAACCAGTGGAGATAAAGCTGACTATGAAGAAGTTAAAACTTTAGTAAATGGTAGAGATAAAAAATTTATTAGAGACTTTTATGATTTAAATTCAGACAGAGAAGCAATTTCTATTGATGAGGTTGAGCCTGCATCGGCGATATTTAAACGCTTCTCTACAGCTGCTATGTCTATGGGGTCAATCTCAGAAGAGGCACACACTACTCTAGCTGCTGCAATGAACCGTATAGGTGGTAAATCAAACTCTGGTGAGGGTGGAGAAGATCCTAAGCGTTATGGTACAGAGTTAAACTCATCTATTAAGCAGATTGCTTCTGGACGCTTTGGGGTAACTCCTGAGTATTTACGTTCAGCAACTGAGTTACAAATTAAAGTAGCACAAGGTGCTAAACCAGGTGAGGGTGGACAGCTTCCAGGTTCTAAAGTTTCACCATTAATTGCTGAACTTAGATTTACAAAACCAGGGGTAACACTTATTTCACCACCACCTCATCATGATATTTACTCTATTGAGGATTTAGCACAGTTAATTTTTGACTTAAAGCAAGCCAACCCTAAAGCAAGAGTAGCTGTTAAATTGGTTTCTACAGCAGGTGTTGGAACGGTTGCAGCTGGTGTTGCTAAAGCATATGCAGACAAGATTATTATTTCTGGGTCAGATGGTGGTACAGGTGCTGCACCTATTGGATCTATCCGTTTTGCAGGTAACCCATGGGAACTAGGACTTATAGAAGCACACAACGCCCTTAAAGCCAACAACCTTAGAGGTCAAGTAACACTTGAAACAGATGGTGGACTGAAAACTGGACTGGATGTTGTTAAAGCAGCCATTTTGGGTGCAGAAGAGTATGCATTTGGTACAGGTGCTTTGGTTATTGTTGGTTGTATCATGCTTCGTGTATGTCACCTGAACACTTGTGGTGTGGGTGTAGCAACACAAGATGCTAAATTAAGAGAAAAGTTTTCTGGAAATGTTGACAAGGTAGTAAATTACTTTACGTTCATTGCTGAAGAGATTAGAGAGATTCTGGCTGGTTTAGGTTACAAATCTTTAGAAGAAATCGTAGGTCAAAACCATTTATTAAAAGTTATTGATGATGAGTTTGCTAAAAAGTTTAATTTTGAAGAGATGCTTTACAAACTAGACGGTGTAAATACTTGTCAAGTACCATTTAACGAACCCTATGATCAAAATGAGTATGAACAAGAGATGATTGAAGAGTTAATGCCAACGATGAAAGATCCTTCTATTCCAGTGGTGCTTAACAAAGAGATAGGAAATTTAAACAGAAGCTTCGCAACAAGAATTTCTGGTGAAATTGCAGCCATACATGGTAATGCTGGTCTTCCTGATGGAACCATTACCCTTAACATGAAAGGTACAGCTGGTCAATCACTTGGTGCCTTTATGTCTAAGGGTATTAACATTAATCTTAATGGTGCAGGAAATGATTACATCGGTAAAGGTATGCATGGTGGTAACATTGTAATTACTTCTAAAAAAGCTGGTAAAGGTTTTGCACTTGGTGGAAATACTTGTCTTTATGGGGCTACAGGTGGTAAACTTTATGTTCATGGTATGGTTGGTGAGCGTTTTGCTGTTCGTAACTCTGGTGTAATAGCTGTTGTTGAAGGAACAGGAGATCACCCATGTGAATACATGACAGGTGGTATCGTAGCTGTTCTTGGTAAAACAGGTGTTAACTTTGGTGCTGGTATGACTGGTGGTCAAGCATTTGTTTATGATGAAGAGGGTAGCTTCTATGAAAAAGTAAACCCTGAATTGGTTGAAGCACTTCGTATTGACACTGATGAGTGGGAAGATCAAGCCTTTACATTAAAAAGATTGCTTAAGGACTATGTTGAAAAGACAGGTAGTGAAAC
>CACVAR010000402.1 GCA_902727905.1 uncultured Sulfurovum sp.
CCTAAATATCAAACATTGCTTTATATTGCTCTTGAATATCTCCACGTTCCTTATAATCAATAATATTACCAAACTCTACTTCTAAAGTTTGTTCAGCATTACTATTCTCTAAAGCATCACCCAAAGCTTTGTTTGTATGTGTACGAATATAAACAGGTAGAATAGGAAGTCTATTTTTAAGAGCGATAATTCTAAAGCCCTCTTTAAAATCTATAAGCGACTCTTCACCTTTATTTCTAGTACCCTCTGGAAAAATAAAAATGGATGACCCCTCTTTTACAGCTTTTTTAGTATCTGCAAAAAAGCCTGACATTTGACTTTTTTCTCTGTCCAATAAAATTGAACCAGCATTACGAACAAAAAGACCAAAGAAAGGTGAATTATAAAGCTCTTTTTTTGAAACCCAAACACCAAAAATATTTGTCTCTTTTAAAGCCATTTCTAATACAGGAGGATCAATAATCCCTCTGTGATTACAAATAATCAAATATTGACCATCTTCTGGTATCTTCTCCCTATTAATCACTTTAACTTTTATGTTTAAAGCTTTCAGTTGTTTTTCTGAGTATTCTATTCTAAGACGCTTTTTTTCTAAAAAACTTGAAATCTTTCTTAATTTTAAACCAAAATAATTGGTTAAGTATAGCCCATAAATAGCCTGTTTGATAGCATTAAATGTCATTTTTTTCCTTTATAGGGACTGCTAAAAAACATAACCCATATCTTCAAGTCCACCACGAGACTTAGACCAGCCTTTTTTAACTGCTACATGTAAATCTAAATAAATCTTTTTTCTTGAAAACAATTCAAGTTGCTGGCGTGCTAGTTTACCAACGCGTTTAATGCCTTCACCCTTATTCCCAACAATAATACCCTTCTGGGTCTCTTTCTCGACAATAATAGTCGCATAAACTCTGTCCATCTCTTCTTCTTCATCTATTTTTTCAATGGTCACATCTGATTCATATGGAATTTCATCTGAAAGGTTTTCAAAAATTGACTCACGAATAAGCTCTTTATAGATGTCTCTTACAAATTCTGTTGTTGTAATATCTGTGTCATAAAGTGCTGGAGAAGCAGGTAAATATTTAACAACTTCATTAAGTAAAGGAGTTTTCCCTACTTTTTTATTTACAGAAAAAGGAATAATTGCCTCAAACCTATCTTGATATTTCTGATACTCACCTAGTTTTTCTAAAATCTTACCTTGAGGTACATGATCCATCTTTGTAAGTAATACAATATGTTTTGCTTTTGAACTCTCTTTTAGTGCTAAAAACTTCTCATACTCATCTAATTTATCCGTAATAGGTGCTAAAAATAAAATAAGATCAGCATCACCCATTGCCTTAAGGGCTTCTTCAAGCATAAACTCATTGATAAGACGCTCTTTTTTATGAATACCCGGGGTATCAACAAAAATCAGCTGATCTTCACCATGCATCACAATAATGTTCATTCTTTTTCTGGTTGCTTGCGCTTTTTTAGACACCATTGCAAGCTTTTCACCTACTAAAAAATTTAATAGCGTACTCTTACCTGAATTGGGTCTACCTACTACAGCAATGAAGCCTGACTTTGTCTTTGTATTCATTATTATCCTAAATCTGAACCAAGGCTACAGCCTTCTATTTTCTCTACACGTCCAGTATGTCTTCCACCTTCAAACTCTGTGTTACAAAAAGCATCTAACATCGTTTCAATAACACCTTTTCCAACCACACGTTCACCAAAGCATAATATATTGGCATCATTATGCGCTCTTGTTGCTGCTGCTGTAAAAGCATCATGACAAAGCGCAGCACGGATACCTGCTACTTTGTTTGCTGCTATTGAAATCCCAATCCCTGTACCACAAATAAGAATTCCATGGCTACCCTCATCTGCTATTACAGCATCGGCACATTTTTTAGCAAAGTCTGGATAATCAACTCTATCAGCTGAATCTGGACCAAGGTCAACTATCTCATGACCTAACTCTTCTACATACGCTTTGGTAAACTCTTTTAACGCATATCCTGCATGATCTGTTGCTATATAATACGTCATTTTAATATCTTGGGGCTTTTAATTGTAAATCATTAATCACAGTACCCAGTCTGTCCCAACGAATACTTTTCTTTTCTGTATCCCAAGAAAAATAGATAAACCAAGGTTGACCAATCACTAGCTTATAAGAGACTGAACCCCAAAAACGGCTGTCTGCTGAATTGTCTCTGTTATCTCCAACCATATAATACTCATCTTTCTCAACTTTTTTATAAAATGCATTCATCCTAATTCCAGTTTCACTCTGGTACATGGCTTCACCTAACTCTTCAACATAAATTGCCTTCATATCATTAGGACGATTCGCAAGGTTTACAA
>CACVAR010000403.1 GCA_902727905.1 uncultured Sulfurovum sp.
AAATGCTCAAACAAAAATATCGTAATCGACGTAAACGCTATAACTTAAGGGTAAATCTGATTTGTGCATTAATCAACTTTGATAGGAATATGATGGTTTAGTTGGAAGTTTTGCAAGAAGTCTAGTAAAATCAAATCAAAGCTTCCATGTGAAAATGTTAAAACTACTAATATTGGAAACAGGTATTGGAAAAACCAGGTAGCATGTGGTAAAGGGGGTCGTCATCTAGGTGCTGAATTAGTTATTAATTTAAATCACAATGAAAAAACTTATCAAATTCTGCGAGAAAAAAATTTTTCTATTGAGCCTAATTTGAAAAAAATAAAAGCTCAATTAATTTCACAATATGGAATTCCCGATGAAATATCTCATTATGAATATGGTAGCTATAATTATGAATTTTCAGCAGAATATTTTTGTTGGGGTAGTTGTGAGGTTGAAAAAGCTGAGAGATCTCATCAGAGAGGTAGCTCTATTAATACAAAAGGTCTAGGACAATCCTTAATTATTAAATACACACATAATGCAAATGAGGATATTTATCTTATTGATTTTGAACTACTTGATAGAAAATTAGAAAATATTACATATAAATGGGAAGAAGAAGAATATAAAAAAGCTGAAAAAAATCTTAGAGAGAAAGAGTCAAATTTAGACTTATAAGCAAATAAAGGAGATAGGCTACCTTAATTCCTTTTGTTTTTTATGTGTCCCCTTTAATCAATCAAAAATAAGGGGTTGAGTGATAGCGATAGATAACCTTAAACTATGACTCAAACTTTACACCCCAGTGGTTAAATCTCCACTTCTTTCAATACCTTAGAAACATGAGATTTTTTCGTTCCCAATCTGAGATTGGGAATGCCTATGAATATGGTAAACTAAATCATAAAATAATTAAAACAGGCTCATCTGTATTCCCAACTGCAAGTTGGGAACAATAGTCATACCCAAAGGCTACCAAAAATACTCAACCTGAATATTTTCATCAAATCCATGATAGTCTCTAACACTGCTATACGCCTTACACCCCTACCGTTGAACCTCCACTTTTCATTAAAAAAAGAACTTTTAAAATCTTGACAAAACGGCAGTATTCGCCTATAATCAAGAAAAAGGAGTACCCATGACCCAAAAACAAATACAAAAACTTCTGAATGTTCCTGAAAGAACCTTACGAGACTGGAAAAAAGGAAACAGAGAAAAACTCTATCAACTCTTAAAAACCTTAGATTATGACCAAGTAGAACAGTTGCTAAATATGACCAATAACAATGACCTCAAAAAACTGCTAGAGAATGAAAAATATTTTACCTCTCTAAGAGATTTTGAAAAGAGTCTCTATCAACTTCTCGTATCAGGTCGAGATAGCTCTGTATGGTCAAAGTTAGCAAAAGATAATACACTTTCTAAAGAGGCAAGAGCTAGAAGTGCTTATTTGTATAGCTTTTTAACCGATAAATTGGTAGAACTCTCTTTTAGAACCAAGGTTAATGTAGGTTTTTATCATGGTAATAAAACCGAAACAGGGAATGGATTGGCTAGACTATATGGCTTGACTAATGGTATAGATATGGCACGATTTAACCAATTTAAAATGACAGGTAGATTTTAACTATGATAGCCAAAAGTTTTAGTGAAGCCATTGTTCAGATGATGGAAGAGATAGCCAAGCAGATACCTGATAGCCATAAACAAGAACCCGTTAGAGCCTATCTTACAGGTGGTGGAGCTGTTCACTACTACTGTAATGCTAGAGTTTCCGATGATGTGGATTTGATTATGCCTTTTGTTGTTAATATACCAAAAGATTTATTTGTGGTTTGGCTCAATAGTGAGGGAAAACTTGAACAAGTACATTATGATCACACTTATAACAGCACCTTTGGGCTTCTTCAAGAGGATTATGAAGATAGAGCCGTTCATATGATAACCATTGAAGAGAAGTTCGAGATTTATCTTTTGGCTCCTGAAGATTTGATTGTCTCTAAAATATCTCGTTTTGCTCAAAATGATGAAGAGGATATTCAAAATATTATCAATACAGGCAAAGTAAATAAAGAGAAAGTTTATGAACTTGCGAATGATGCTATTTCTGTAGGTGTTGGATTTAGAGAGGAGTGGGTACGAATGAATTTAGATGAAGTGATGGAGATGTTTTCTAAAGATGAAGCTTAAGGTTTTCTCTTTAGCTCATCAAATGAGAAATCTTCAACATGAATACCTTTTCTTGACTCGTCTATGACTTTTTGAGTCTCTTCATTTGGGATTTTTATCTCAAAAGGTATTCCATTGTGGTTTTATTTTTTGATAAAAAATGTTTATGGCTTGTGTTGCACTTAATCCTAAATTTTTTAAAATTAAC
>CACVAR010000404.1:0-1620 GCA_902727905.1 uncultured Sulfurovum sp.
TAATATTTCCCATATTTTTGTATGTCACGGTAGAGAAAGGTACGTACCTCTTGACCCTCTTCATCATAAAAAATATCTTTCGATGAGGTATAGGTGTCCGTATCGATATGCACAATAATCTTGCCCCACACCACAGCAGATTCCTCTTTGGGTATCAGTTCTATGGTGACATTGTTCTCTTTTTTCTCTAAAATACGGGCATCATAGTCTTCAATAATGGAGTTTTGTTTTACCATGTCGTCGTTTGTAATGTCACTGCCCATCCAGTTTTGAAGCATCATAGAGGGTGGAATTTTGATGGTACGTTCTATCTTGGGAACATACTGCCACATTTGGTTGTCAAGGCTTAAAAAGGTAATGCCTCGGTCTTTAGGAGGGTAGGTGATTTTGACAAAACTTTTTTTGGTTCCCCTTGCCCAGTTTTCTATTTTGATGGTACGTTTATGCCCTAGAGATTTAATCTCCATGGACATCTTCATATAAATACTCTGCCCTCGCATGTTTTCATCGAGTTTTTTGATGATGGTATCAGCTTCATTGGCAAAGAGTAGGGTGGAGAGTAGAAGTAGTAGCGTCATTATGTGTTTCATTGTTTGTCCTTCCATGCTGTAATTAAAAAGGTGCGTAAATTGGATACTTGTGAAAGATTTTTATTTTGCGTGACAATGAGGTTCTTATGTATAATTGCTGTTGCACAGATGATGCTGTCATCTAAAGAGAGTGCATAGTTCTTTCTAATTTCAATTGCTTTTTTTGTAATGGCTTTGTTGACTTTATAAATTTTAAAATGGCTTATGATATTTTGAAACTTATCACAAGAACGTAGTTCTATGTCTGTTAAAATTGAGATAGCATAGCCTTTTTTAGGGAGGGTAAGGTTGTGGTTTAGAGCATAAGTAACGGTATTGGTATCAAGTAAAATTTTTTGATTCATTATGTTTACTCCTAATTTATGAGCATAAATAATTCTATCATAATATATGTTTTTTTTTATGAAATAAAAAAGGTAAATTTTACTTTTAATTTTTTTAAAATTAAAAAATATGCATATTAGGTGATTTATTTAAATAAATCACCTAATAGATTTTTAATAGTCTCTGGTTTTATTTTATCTAGTCCTAAATCTTTTAGTGTCTCTTCTGAAATATTTTCTTTTATAACATCAGCAACTTTTTCTTCAAGGTAGTTGGAGGAGTCTACGGTAACATTTGGTTTAGAAATGTTTCCTTGAATTTTTCCTCCTATGTCTTTGTTGTCAATATCTATTTCATAGCTAGCATTAATAGTGTTATTTAGCTTATTAATTTGTCCAGATGGAATGGCAAAGAGTGCTCGTTTACTTTTGGCTTGAAAATCAATGTCTATGAGGTTTTTGTTAAGAATGGCATTGAAATGGGTTTCATTATAACGCTCTTTTGTTAAGTCAATGCCTCTTATTTGTTTTACCAGTTGGGTTAGTTGATTCTCTAGTAGTTGAGCTTTATTCAGGGTTGAGTTGAGTGTACCTTGGCGACTTTTTAGGTCATAGTAAAACTCTCCAATAAGTGGCGCTTTAAACACAAGAGGATAGGAGAGTACCGTCATAAGTTTTTCTACAGGTACTTGATCTATTTTAGCAGA
>CACVAR010000404.1:1720-12009 GCA_902727905.1 uncultured Sulfurovum sp.
TACCAACAACTTGAAGTTGACCTCTTAATTTTTGTTTGGTTAAGAACATAAGTTTTGAGAGTCGTGGAGCGAGGAACTTGTAGTCTGCTATGAGTTCCTTATTCTTAACATTATAGGTACTATTTGAGAGTTTTAACCAAGCAATATCACTTTTTATATTTCCTTCAACTTCAAAGACTTCAGCACTAACTTTTGAATTTAGATTAGCTGTTACTGTTGTATTGGCTGGTAAATCCATCTTTAGTGCTTGTTGAAATACTTTTTCATCGAGAATAGTTTCATGAAGGATTATTTTTGCATTTCCTTTGGTGTTTACATCTTTAAAGGTAGGTATGTTTATATCAACGTCTACTTTACCTTGGGCATAAATTGGTTGAGAAGCAAGTTGTAAAAGTGAAGCTATATCTGCTTTGTTAATTTTGACTTTAATATTGTTGATTAAATCGTTTTTCATATTAAATGCATAGTTAATATGGGATTTAAGTGTTTCCCCTTCACCTTGAATTTGCATCTCTTTTATAGTACCAACTACCGTACCATTAATATCAACTTTATTTTCAAATGAGATTTGTTCATTTTTAAAACCATCTGAGGTTAATTTATAGTCAAGGTCAAAGTTTTGAGTAAGAAGTGAAAAGTCTCCTTTAGTAGAGACTTTAGTTAAGTTGTTGAGGAGAGCTTGGACTTCAATATAATCAAGGTCAATTTTTAAGTGTTTGACTTCAACTGACATATTTTGGTCAAGCTGTCTTTCTAAATAAGTTGAGAGGTAGGGCTTTAAGTATTCATTACCTTTATCATTAAAAATGAAAAAGGAGATTGAAGCAAGTAATATTAGTATAATGAGTACTGTTTTTTTCATGAAATAGACCTTTTGAAAAGTTAAACCCATCATATCAAGCTTATATTTATAAGTGGGTTATTTCATGATGAATTTTTATTTATGATTATCCACAGTCGGAGGAACAGTCTCACCAGAAGCTTGCATACTTAAAGCTTCAGGATATTTTTTATAGTGAACTCTTACGACATTAGCAAGTTTTGTTTTTGTCTCATCTTCTACAGGAGTAGGGTTCTCTTTGGGTAAAGCCGTGAGTAAGGCTTCTAGCAATTCATGTTGAGGTTCTGGCATTTTATTTATCCATGAAGTTAATAAGTCACGGTTAACATGTGAAGGAATAGAACCCATTATACCTATGTCATTTTGACTATGTACTAGTAAGCCAGAGGTTGTTCCTCTATCTAGTGTAAGGACTTGTAACAGATAAAGGGTATGGTAGTCAATTTGTATCTGTTTTTTCTCTTTAGTATAACTAGGGTTGTTTTTAAGTGCGTTGGTAATAATATGCGTATAAGCATCTATTACTTTTTTTGCAAATTGCTCTACATAGGATTTATCTCGTTCAAAACTGCCTGTGTTAAAGTTTTCTAAGTAAAAATGAGATACCCCTCGAGTACATTTAAGAACGGGAATGTTAAAGTAACGGTTACCCTGAGCTAGTCCTTCTTCTAAATACTCTTTTCCAGCTGCTTTTGCTAGCATGTCATCAAAAATCTCTTTGTCATTTGTTGAGGGTAGAAGAGAAGGATTTAAGTCAGCCATAAGTCGCCAGTAACCTTTTCCATCTCGCATTTGTGTCCAAGAAAAATGCATGTGCATTGATGGAGCATGAGGGTTTCTTGGATGAATAATACAAGAGATGGCTGTAGCAGAACTAAGTTTTTTGCTTTGGTCATCATCGTAATGAACTTGTGAAACATTAACTGATCCACGATTAAAGATTTTCTCATCTCTGGCTTCAAAACGAACACCTCCCCCATGACGACCTTCGTCTCTGAACCACTCTACAGCTTCACAGTTTTGTGCATTTCCAAATTCTTTTGCTATACCATCTAAGTTTTGTACAAAGTAGCTTTGTAATTGTTCTGCTAAATCATTAGCAATTTTAGCTTCTTTTGAACTGGCATTAATTCTCATTTATTGACCTCTATAAATTATATATTGCAATTATAACAAGTTAATTTTTTGTAGTGACTAAAAGAGTTTTATAGCTATGTTAAAAAATAATATTTTATATTAATTATGCTATACTTTAGGAAAATAACTTACAGAAAGTATAATATATGGTAAATGATTTTTCAATTCTCTATATAGAAGATGATCGATTGACACAAAAAATTATAGTTAATGTACTTGGAACGCACTTCAGTAAGATTTTTGTGGCGAGTGACGGTATTGAGGGAATTAAGCTTTATCATGAAAAACAGCCAGATATAATTTTGTCAGATATTTCCATGCCCAATATGAATGGAATAGAAATGACAGAAGAGATAAAAAAATATAATCCTCAACAAAAAATAGCACTTTTTACAAGCTACAATGACATAGACTATTTGAATAAAGCAATTAATATGGGTGTTGATAAATACATACTTAAACCCTTTAAATCACAACAAATGTTTTCTGCCTTAGATGAAATAGTAGAAAGTCTTAAGATAGAAAAAGAAGAGAAAAAATATAAAAAAAAGTTAGAGTTTGTTTCTCAGCATGATGAATTAACAGGCTTATTAAATAGACGACAATTTTTTTCTATGTGGGAAAAGCTTCGCTACCGTAGTGACAGAGAAAATAAAGTTGTTGCGCTCTTAGCAATAGATTTAAATAAGTTTAAACCTATTAATGATACTTATGGTCATGAAGCAGGGGATTTGGTACTTAAGAAAGTTGCTGAAAACCTGTTGAACTCTACCAGAAAAGAAGATCTTGTTGCACGGTTTGGAGGGGATGAATTTGCTGTCGCTATTGGTTTTTTACACAGAAACAATCAAACATTGAGGTTTTTAGATCGAATTGCTAAAAATTTTGAAGAACCTTTACTTTATGTTGATGATGATGGTATAGAACATCGTATTGATATCTCTTGTAGTATTGGGATAACTTTTCATACTACGAATGATACCCTTCATGACTTAGAATCTCTGATGAGACAAGCAGATAGAGCCATGTATACGGCAAAAAGATTAAAAAAACCATATGCGTGTTTTGATGAGAAAGAAGAGTCTAAATTTAAAATAAAAATTCAAAAATCTAAAGAGATAAAACAAGGTCTAGATAAAGGTGAGTTTATACTTTATTATCAACCTATCATAGAGATAGAAAGTGGAGAAGTGACTGCTTTAGAATCATTAATCCGTTGGCAACATCCTCGTGATGGTATACTGACTCCTGATTGTTTCTTACCTTATATACTGGATGATACAGAGATGATTACCCATCTTGGTAAATGGGTAGTTGAAGAGGTTTTTATACAGTATGAAGCTTGGTTAAAAGAGGGTCAGGATACGCCTTTAAGTATAAATATCAGTTTTCATGAGTTGGCATCGACTAATTTTATTTTGATGTTAAAACGTTTATTGAAAGAATACCCTTTAGTAAAACCAACACAAATAATTTTTGAAATTGTTGAAAATATTGCATTGAAAGATATAGGTTTGAACGAAAGTTCTTTAGATGAGGTCAAAGGACTTGGTTTTAAAATAGCACTTGATAACTTTGGTACAGGACTTTCAACACTCTCTTCAATCAAACGTTTTAATATTAATAGTATTAAAATAGATAAAAGTTTTGTAATGAATATGTTAACAGATAAAGAAGACCATTCACTTGTAGATGCTTCCATACAGTTAGCTAAAGCTTTTGGCTATGTTGTTATAGCAGAAGGGGTGGAAAGTGAAGAGCATTTACCTGTATTGTTAGAGTTGGGTTGTAACCAAGCTCAAGGTTTTGGCATAGCAAGACCTATGCCAGCAGATGAAGTTTTTAAATAGGCTATTTTTTAGCCTGCTTCAAAGTCAACTAAGTACTCTAAAAAATCTTCTGGATCATAATAACCTTGTAATTCATCAATGGTATCTTTCTCATGAGTCATAAAGAATATAACAGGAACATTTGTAAAAGGATGCAGTTGATCTCTTTCGCTAGGTGTTTCTCGGTCAGCCATCACTAAAACATACTTTTCTAATTTTTTAGCCACTTTGGGATCAGAGAGGGTTCGTGCTTTCATTTTGTCGCACCATTGACAATTATCACTAACAGCCATAACTAAGAGTGTTTTCTTTTCTTCTTTAGCTTTAGTAAAAGCAGCGTCTAAATTTTTTTCCCAAGGGATTCCATGTCCTGCATTTCTTTCATAAGTTGTTTTTTTTGTTTCACAGGCTGTGAAATTTAGTAGTAAAAGTATAAGAAGTATAACTTTCATCAGTATTCCTTTTTAATAATAATATATCTTATAAATTACTTTTATTATTTTCTCTTAAATTATCATATTAGTTTTATATAATGAGTGAATTTGTTTAAAAGTAGTCATTAGATATACTTCTTTTACTTAAGAAACTAGGAAGATAGAAGATGATTTTGATGATAGACAATTATGATAGTTTTACTTATAATGTTGTTCAGTACTGCCTAGAATTAGGTGCTGACTTAAAAGTAATTCGTAATGATGAATTGACAGTTGAAGAGATAAAAGCTTTGAATCCTGAAAAAATTATAATTTCTCCTGGTCCAGCTACGCCTAATGAGGCTGGAGTCACTTTAGAACTCATAAAAGAATTCGCAGACACTACGCCTATATTTGGTATTTGTTTAGGGCATCAGAGTATTGCCCAAGCTTTTGGAGGAGAGGTGATTCGTGCTAAAAACATGATGCATGGTAAGACTTCTCAAGTTGAGATAGATAAAGAGACAGTTATTTATAAAGGGTTACCTAAAGAGTTTAGAGCAACTCGTTATCATTCTTTAACAGTCAAACAAGAGAATTTACCTTCTAATATTATTGCAACTTCATATTCTAAAGACGACCATGAGATTATGTCACTTGAAATAGAAGGAAAAGATGTATATGGAGTACAGTTCCACCCTGAATCAATTATGTCTGAGCATGGTTATGAAATGTTGGATAATTTCTTAAAACTTTAAAAGGTTGTTATGAGCCGAATACAATTTTATGCTTTTTGTTTTGTCTACTTTTTCGCAATAATTTATTTGGCAATTACGTTACCTATTGGTACACATGAAGCTGTTGCTTACTATACTGATGATGGATTTCTAGGAAGCCTTATTCATATTGCAGATGGTTGGTTTGACAACAGTTTGGACTTTCGTTTTCCCTTTGTATTTTTTGGTTTATTGAACATTCCACTTTTTTTTATAATGTCAAAACAGTATTTTGATAAAATTGAAGACTCTTATTTATCTACCACAATTTTTGCACTTTTACCAGGCATAATTACCTCAGCGATATTGGTGAATATCGCTGTTATAGTCATAACGCTGGTCATGGCGTTCCTTATTTTGAATGTGAAAAAGTTAGTATGGCTACAAGCTGTTGTTGCTATACTACTTTTGTGCATACATGATGCATCGATTATTTTTTTCATTTCTCTTGCCATATATTCTGCTTTTCAACGTGATAGATTACTGTTTACTATTGCAGCTTTTTTAATAGCCATTTCATTTTTATATTTTAATGATTTACGTGTAGAAGGTCATCCTTCAGGTGAATTTTTAGAACTTTTTGCCCTGTATGCAGCACTCTTTTCCCCTTTAGTTTTTATCTATTTTTTCTATGCACTTTACCGTATATGGCTTCGTGAAACAAAAGATATCTTGTGGTACATCTCTTTTTCTTCTTTTTCACTTTCTATACTTCTCTCTTTACGACAACAAGTCATTATGACGGATTTTGCACCCTATGTTATTGTGGCTGTAATTTTAATGGTACTGGTTTTTCAACGAACACTTAGAGTTAGATTAGTTCAGTTTCAAAAAGCTTATCGTCTAGGGTTTAGAATTGTAATGGGATCATTAATTCTTTCTGCACTTATTATTGTGTTACATAAACCTCTTTTTTTACTTTACGATGATAAGACAAAACATTTCTCTTACCCATTTTATGAGCCTTATTGGCAAGCTATGGAGCTTAGAGAGATTGGTCAAGACTGTTACACAGCGAAACATTATAAGATTCAATTTCAGTTAAAATATCACGGAATTGAAGCCTGTCAAGAGTAAAACTGTGACATTAGCTTTAGTGAGATGTTCCTAATATACACAGATAAGTTAAAGTTTTTGATAGGATAAGGCTGCAGTATAGAGATTAAATACTCCTAGTGCTAAAATTACGTCAACACAATTCTAACAAGGAGAACTCGATGGCTCAAAAAGCGATTAGAGAATATGACGCAAAGTCAATTTTAGCTAAACATTGGGATAAGTACTTTCCAGACTTTACTTATGCTTATGAAACAGTAATGGTTCAAAATGGAGCAGATTTAAGAGATGCTGCAAAAACGAATGCATGGTTAAATGAAAAAACATTGGTTGCAAAACCAGATATGCTTTTTGGTAAAAGAGGTAAAAATGGTCTAGTATTATTTAAAGATGCAAAACCAGGTGATGTTAAACTTGAAAAAGCTGCATCATGGATTGATGAAAAATCATCAACTGCACAAAATGTATATTTTTCATTTGATGGGGATACTCCTACTGGTGAGCCAAGTGTTGATAAATTGACACACTTTGTTGTTGAGCCATTTACACCACATGAGCAAGCTGAAGAGTACTATGTATCTGCTACCTGTGTTGGTGATGATGATGTAATTTACATGTCTGCTGAAGGTGGAATGGAAGTTGAAGAGGGTTGGGATGAAAAAGTTACTGAAGTAGCATTCCCTATTACTGCAACTGAAGATGAGATTGCAGAGAAAATTAGAGCTAATGTTCCTGCTGATGTTGCAGAGAAAGATAAAGCTCAGTTTGCTGAGTTCTGTATAGGTTTCTTTAGAGCTTACAGAGAGTTAAACTTCGCTTACCTTGAAATTAACCCATTTGTAATGCAAGGGTCTAAAATTGAGCTTCTT
Source organism: uncultured Sulfurovum sp. (assembly GCA_902727905.1). Lineage (GTDB taxonomy): Bacteria > Campylobacterota > Campylobacteria > Campylobacterales > Sulfurovaceae > UBA1140. Next base: position 8,642 of record CACVAR010000404.1, read on the forward strand.
GATATGGTTGCTAAGCTTGATGATACTGCTGGATTTATGATGGTTGATCAGTGGGGCGATGTTTCTTACCCAACTGCATTTGGTATGGAAGACAAGTCTCCAGAAGAAGAAGCTGTAGAACTTGCAGATTCTAAAACTGGTGCATCTTTAAAACTTACTATCCTTAAACCAGAAGCTAGAATCTGGACAATGGTTGCTGGTGGTGGTGCTTCAGTTGTTTATGCTGATACTATTGCTGACATGGCTGGAATTGAAGATCTTGCTAACTATGGTGAGTATTCTGGTGGACCAACAACGGGTGAGACTAAGTTCTATGCAGAAACACTTTTTGATCTTATGACAAGAGAAAAAGATGCTCAAGGTAGAGGAAAAGTTCTTATTATTGGTGGAGCAATTGCGAACTTTACAGATGTTGCAAAAACATTTACAGGTATTATTCAAGCGTTTGAAAACTACCAAGATAAGTTAAAAGAAGTTGGTGCAAAAATCTACGTTAGACGTGGTGGACCAAACTACGAAAAAGGTCTAAAAGACATTAAAGAAGCAGCAGATAGAATGGGTCTTTACATTGAAGTTTATGGACCAGAGACACACGTAACAGATATTGTACGTATGGCACTAGAGAAGTAAGGAGATAATATGGAAAGATTATATACTAAAGATACACAAGCTATTTTTTGGAACAACAACAAAACTGCTATCCAAAGAATGTTAGATTATGACTACACAATTAAAAGAGAAAAGCCATCAGTAGCTGCAATTGTTGCTCCTACTTCTGGAAACAAATTTGAGAAGTTTTTTTACGGACCAGATGAAGTGATGATTCCACTTTTCAAAACAACTGCAGATGCAAAAGCTGCTCAGCCACAAGCTGACGTACTTTTAAACTTTGCATCGTTTAGATCTGCTTATGATGTAACAATGGAAGCACTTGAAATTGGTGGTTTCTCATCAATGATGATTACAGCTGAAGGTATTCCTGAAAGACTTGCAAGAGGAATGAACCAAACGGCAAGAGAAAAAGGTGTTACTGTAATTGGACCTGCAACGGTTGGTGCTATTACTCCGGGTGCATTTAAAGTTGCTAACATCGGTGGTACAATTACTAACATTGTTAACTCAAAACTACATAGAGCAGGTTCTTGTGGTCTTGTAACACGTTCAGGTGGACTTTTCAATGAGCTTTCAAACATTATTTCTATTAATGCTGATGGTATTGCAGAGGGTGTAGCAATTGGTGGAGATAGATTTGTAGGATCTGTATTTATTGATAACCTTCTTAGAATGGAAAAAAACCCAGATGTTAAATACATGATTCTTCTTGGAGAAGTGGGTGGTACTGAAGAGTATAAAGTAATTGAAGCAATTAAAAACGGTCAAATTACTAAACCAGTAATTGCATGGTGTATTGGTACTATTGCTAAGCATTATGATTCTGGTGTACAGTTTGGTCATGCAGGTGCTTCAGCAAATGCTGAGTCAGAAACAGCTGAATATAAAAACAATGCTATGAAAGAAGCTGGTATTCATGTACCAGATTCATTCAATGATTTGCCAGCCATGATTAATAAAGTATTTACTGATATGAATATTGCTGAGATTCCTGAGCCAGATATGAATACAGTTCCGGCTTCTAGAAGATCTAAAGAGTTTATTTGTACTATTTCTGATGATAGAGGTGAAGAAGCACATTACTGTGGTTATCCTATTTCTTCTGTAGCAACACCAGAGACAGGATTTACCATTGGTGATGTAATGTCAATCCTTTGGTTCAAAAAACGTTACCCAAGATGGGCTGTTGATTTCTTAGAAACCGTTCTTAAAACAGTTGCTGATCATGGACCAGCTGTATCAGGTGCACACAACGCAAAAGTAACAGCACGTGCTGGTAAAGATGTTATCTCTTCTTTAATTGCAGGTCTTCTTACCATTGGACCAAGATTTGGTGGAGCAATTGATGGTGCTGCTGAACACTTTAAACATGCCAATGATAATGATATGACACCAAAAGAGTTCTTGGCACATATGAAAAAATCTGGTATTCCAATTCCAGGTATTGGACATAGAATTAAGTCATTGAAGAACCCTGACCTTAGAGTTACTGGATTGATGAAGTATGCTGAAGAGAATTTCCCTTCTACACCACTTCTTGATTATGCAAGAACAGTAGAGGAACTTACCACTTCTAAGAAAGAGAACCTTATTCTTAATGTTGATGGTACAATTGGTATTCTTATGGTTGATATGTGGAGAGCATTAGACTATACAGATGAAGAGATTGATGTATTTATTGAAGCTGGTGCATTAAATGCATTCTTTATTCTAGGTCGAAGTATTGGATTTATTGGTCATATTCTTGATGAAAAAAGACTGGCTATGCCAATGTATAGACACCCAATGGATGATATCCTTTATGATGTTAAAAGAGCTGAAGAACTTTAATCATTTTTCCTTCTATTTAACTAAATGGATTAAACGCCATTTAGTTATTAATCTCCTTCCCAATTACTTCTTAACTTTAAAATAATTAAATTTTTCTTAAAAATATGATATACTTTTTAAAATAAAATATATCAAGGTTTGACTTTTGAAAAATAAATCTGCATTTACTATGATTGAAATTGTTTTTGTTATTGTTGTTTTAGGTATTCTTGCCTCTTTAGCCATGGGACGTATGGATAGAGATTTACAACAAGAAGCTGCAGAGACTATACTGTCACATATTCGTTTAACACAGCAGTTGGCTTTGAGAGATAATAAGCATCGTAGTGATAATGATGAGAATTGGCAAAGAGCCTATTGGAGAATACAATTTAAGAATTGTAATATGCAAGGTGATGTTCAACCCATATATAACGTTGGTTCAGATTTAGATTTAAGTGGTAGTGATATTAGTAAGGAAGAAGCTGCACTTGATCCTATATCAGGTAAATATTTATATGCTACATGTTTAGAAACTTCGTTAGCTGATGATGTAAGTCAGGATATTCGGATTGGAAAAAAGTTTGGTGTTAGTGGAGTAACTTTAAGTGGGTGTAGTACAAGAGGAGGTTCTTCTGCAAATCAAATTGCATTTGATTATTTAGGTAGACCACATAGAGGCGTTACTGCATACACAAGTAATGCAGACTTTAATAAGCTAGTAAGGAGTGACTGCCTTGTTAATATTCAATTATCTACAGATCAAGATAATGATGGAACTTTAGATAGTATAGTTATTAATGTTGAAAGAGAAACAGGACATGCTTTTATTGTCGGACACGAAACACTATAACGATTAAGGAGAGCTGAAAGGGAAGTAATATGTATAGAATCACAAGGAACTAAATTTTTTAAAAAGAATTTACAGAAACCCTTGACATCCATCT
>CACVAR010000405.1 GCA_902727905.1 uncultured Sulfurovum sp.
GTTTGTGTGGCTAAAATCAAAGCATTAACATGAGGAGCATCCCAACCTTCACCCAACAAAGAACGTGTTCCTATAAGTGTTGAAATTTTTCCTTCTTTATGTAACTGTGTAAAAGCAGAAACTAAATGTGGGCTTGCAGTTTTTAAGACCACATACTTCATGCCTTTTTTTAACTTAGCAGCTTTAAACGCTTCGTATTCAAGCTTAACATGTGAAGGTAATAAATAGGCTAAAGGCTCAATGAGTGCTTCATTCATAATACTCAAGCGACCCGTCAATAAAACAACACCATGGGCTAAGTTCTCTTCTAAATGATGAATAAAATAGTGAAAAATAGGATAAGCTCCAGCAGGTGCTTCTAACCCATCTAGAGAGAGTTGAAACTTCTCATCACGTATATAGTCAGCCAAGACGACTAACCTTGTCCATGACGCTCTATATTTATATTCTAATTTGGCAATATCAAAACAAGCTTTTATGCGTTCTTGAGTTTTGTTAAAAGCTTTCAACTTTTTTTGACTATTATCTAAAGAAACTTTTCCATAACGGAGTAGATGTTTAGAATCTAAAAATGTTTTAAATGTCTCTTGAAATTGCTGAACAGGTTTTACTTTAGGGTAATGCTCTCCCTCTAAAAAACTCTGTAGAAGCTTTTCCCATCCATAAACTGAAATATCATGAACATCTGACGCTTTAATGTCTAAAGCTTTTAAAACATGTAAAGGAAGCTCTTGGTTATTGTGCTTTAGTAAACCCAGTAACGCAAAGCATTCATCAAGATTAATTAGTAGCTCATTATTTACTATCTCATAATCTTCATTAAGCCAATAGTGTAGACTTAATAAATATTGTAGTTCCTTATGTTCATAAAGACTTTCTATAAACTTATTTAAATTCTCTTTATATCGTTGATAAGAACTAATGTTTTTATCATCTGTTTTAACCATCCAAATATAATCTTGGTGAGGCGCTAAAGAGTGTGAACGTACTAGCTCAGGTATACTTATCTCTTCATCTACTTCTCCACAAAGTTGTTGGTAACGTGACCATTCAAGTGCAGAAGCATCATAAGGTGGTGTTGCTGTTAAACTAACAACAATCAAATCTTTTGATGATTCAACCATCCTCATAAGCACTTTCCACCATGCAGCTTTTAAGTGGTGTGCTTCATCAAGTATAAGCATACCAATTTCATGCTCTTCAAACCAATGAGACAAAGTTTCATATTGTGCTTCAATATCTTCTTCTTTTGCACCACTTAATCGTTTATCAAAAGCAAATAAACCCTGATACGTTGTACTGGTAAAATATTTTGGTGTTTCTAGCGTTGTTGTTGACCAAGAAGGTACTTTTCCATCAGATAAAAAATCTTTTAACCTATCTAGCCATTGATTTTGAACCACAAGTGTAGGAGAGATGGCTAAAGTCTTTAATCCATACCGATTAAATATTTCCAAGCCCATAACTGTTTTACCAGCCCCAGGCGCTGCAACTATGTGTATACGTTTATCATCAACATACTCATCAAGATTGCTTAATACTCTTGCTTGTTCAGGTCGCCAAGTATGTTTAAACTTTAAACTGTTTACCTCTATATTCAAAACCTAAACCCCTATATTATTAGAATATACTACTTAACGATAAACTTCTATCTGCTTTTTATTAGGAACTAAATTATCATACTCTTTAAGTGAAAGTCCTTTACTATTTAATGCAGAGTCTACTAAGTTCTTTTGAAACTCAGACATCTCTTCATGCGCAAAAAACTCTTCCAAAGGCATCCACAGTGCAAACTCTATTTCACCTGTATCTACAACATCTATCTCAAAGTCTTCTGCTGCTAACTGAAAGACAATGTACATATTGGATTTATTAAAAGTAAAAGGGTGTGAATTTAATATAGAAACCATTTTAATGAGTTTAGCTTTTATGCCTGTCTCTTCCCACACTTCTCTTACAACACCCTCTTCTAAACTTTGAGAAGGTTCTAACATACCCCCTGGTAATTTATAGAGAGAACGTGAAGTATGAATTCTGTCACGTACCATAAGTAGTTCATTTTTATCGTTAATAACCACAGCACCTACACCAATCGTATGTGTTGGAGCTACAGGAATATAAGCATCTTTGGTAACTTGATAAGTAAGTGTGGTTCGTGTAGCTTCACAATTATGAAACTCAAAACCCATTTGTAGGGCTATAGAAATATGTTCTGCTTGTTTAGAATTTAAGTCAATCCATAAAAGAAATTTTTTTTGAAAAGTAGCTTCTTCAAGTAATTGTTCAAGGGCTACTTTAAAAATAGAGGCAGAAGCATGAATACTTTCTGGCTCTATAATCAATCCATTATATCT
>CACVAR010000406.1 GCA_902727905.1 uncultured Sulfurovum sp.
TCATAGTAGAACGTCCAAACTTCTTACGTTTGTATTTTACTAACCCTCCTATGCTCTCTGGCATATCCAGTTTAGTCATATGTTCCACAATGACCATCATACATTTTGAAGCATCTATCTTCTCTATAAGTGCTAATGTCTTATCATAAACATCATCCATCCCATCACGTGTTGCAAAGGGAGGATCAAAATAAAAATAGGTCTTCTCCTCTCTTTTTTCCACCATAGAAAGCAAGGTATCAAACTTTTCAAAGCTATCACCAAACATATATTGACACTTTGCTGGGTTTAATCGTTTAATATTCTCCTGCAGTACTTTATAGGCTATCTTGTTATACTCTATAAAATAACACTGAGAAGCACCACGACTCAATGCCTCAAGTCCTATTGACCCTGAACCTGAAAAAACCTCTACAAAGTTCTTGTCCATAATATCAAATTGTAGTGTGTTAAAAAGAGACTCTTTTAAAATACCTTTTGAAGAACGTGTTGTAAAGATATTAGGAATCTCAATCACCTTTCCTTTAAACTCCCCACCTATAATTTTTGTTGTAAAATTGTCTTGTTTTGCCATCTATCATATACCTTATTAAATAATATCATAGTATACACTATTCTATTTCCAAAAACATCTTGTCTATTAAATTATGGTAAAAATCTTTTTTAGTTATAATGCATATATTTTAAAAAATAACATCCGTCATTTAAGCATAATAGGAACTAAGATGATACCAGCACAACTTCATGCAAAGTTAATGGACGCTTGTAGAAACGCTAATATAGATGAAGTAAAACAGTGCCTAGATAATGGAGCTGAACCAAACTTTAACCTTCAAACAGCCATCAATGCTTTGGATACAGCCATAAGCATAGACAATCACCAAATAATTACGCTACTTTTAGAACATGGAGCAACCGTTAAAGAGTCTGTACTTCAAAGAGCCATAGAAAAAGAGAAAAACTATTTACACCTTTTAATTCCAAACTTCAAAGCTTGCCAAGATGAAGCACTTCTTACTAGCGTTCTTCAAGCAGCAATCAATATAAACGATTTCGACCTTGCACAACAAGCCGTTCATCAAGGCGCTAAACCTAGGTCAATGCTTTTATATACTATTAAAGATTTTGGTAGTACAAACATATTAGAGTTGTTAATTGAAGATGGCTTTGATATTCATGCTGACAAAAACATGTTATTAACCGAATGGATGGGTTCATGTCTCATAGGTGAATGGGGAAGAAGACGATCCAAAAGAAAAGACTTCTTAGTTTTTATTGCTGATTATTATCTAAAGAAACCAAAATCCATAGAAAAATTTAAGTCTTGGAGACGAACTGATAAATCACGTCTATTTAGAATGGGACTAGACAGCAATAACCTTAATATGATGAAATTTGCATTTTTAATAGGAGTAGATAAAAATGAAGTACTGAATTCTGCACTTTTTCACTATTACGGATATCAACAAGGAAGTATAAACAGTACGCATTCTCCAATATTTAAAAATGATAATAGTGTACAAATTGTCTATGAGATAATTGAGTATATGTTAAATTCAAATATAAAATTCAGCAACCTGATGATTTCAAATGCAGTATGTTTTAAATATACTGAGCTATTAGATGCTTTAAGCCATATGGATGATTTAGAATATGCCTACGAAATGGCATTCAAATATAAAAATAATGACTTACTAAATTATTTTGTTGACCAAGGTGTTTCTAAAGAAGCACAATGCTTAGCAAAGATGAGAGTTTCTGCTATCCAAGGAAACATTAAAGAGCTACGTAAAGCCATAAATGATGGTGCTAATATAAAGATGCTTAGTACCGATACTATTGTCGAAATTATAAACAAAAATCAAGTAGAGTCACTGAAATGTCTTTATGATTCAGGTCTGTTATTTGATAACTTTCTAAATCTTCACCTCAATCATGCGATGAACAATCATCAAGCATATGAGAGTATCTCTTACTTAATTGAATTAGGACTGAATATAACCCACATAGAAAACATACCACTAGAGTATAAAATACAATACCCCTATTTTGCTGATATGTGGAAAAAGAGATTTACTAATATTTTTGATTATACTGTCTATTTAGCAAAAGAAGTGTACCCTAAAGCTGAAGGTAAACAACAAGAAGAAATACTTCAAACAATTGCTGAACTCTCTTCTTTGCCTTATGTTATGAAAATGTCAAAGGAAAAATCACTTGCAGAAAGTTAACATGACATAAGTAGCTCTACATAAGAATCTCTTAATTCAGCCATTTTTAAAATGTTTACTATAGTATAAATGCAAATGAATTGCATTTAATATAAGGAAGATACATGAATATCAGTTTTTC
>CACVAR010000407.1 GCA_902727905.1 uncultured Sulfurovum sp.
AAGTCATACTTTTGCTCAATTATCTTATCAACAATAAAATACATACTACCAGCAATAAACTCATTATTAAACTGACAAAAAAGCCCTAAGTCACTGTTCCCCTCACCACTTAAAACTAAATGCACTACTCTGCTTCTTTTTTACTTTTTTGAACTTCTTCAATCTCTTCTATTAAATCTTCTAAATTAGTATCAATATATGCACTACCTGCACCCATCATCTCCAATTTTTCTACCATAGAAGGTATATCAAAAAATGGAATACTTTGTGTTAATCCTTCTTTAGTTTTATAAATATATTGTACTGATTTTTTAGCAATATCGTCCTCTATGTAGTTTAATATCATTGGGCTATGTGTCGTTACAATAATTTGATGTTTAGAGGCGATTAAAATATCCATTAAAATTTCTATCAGTTCACTATTAATCCCATTTTCAATCTCATCAAAAAGTAAAAAACTTTGCTTCGTTTCAAGTTGAGCAAGGATAGCAATTACTCGTAATACCCCATCATTAAGATATTTTGACTCATTGATTATCTCTTTATCTTTGAATTTCTCTGTAACCTCTAATCTATAGTATCCATTGGCTGTTTCTATAACACTATAAGCTACTATCTTAGGATAACATTTTTGAAGGTTTTTTAAAATATTTTCTTTTTGAGTTTCATCAAATGAATTTAAAAATGCACTTAAGTTTTCTCCACTCAACCCTAATATTGAACCATCTTTTGACTCTTTTTTTAACTCTCGTGGAGAAAGTAAATCTAAGGAGTAAATATTTTGAAGATACTCTCTAAATTCTACAATAACATCAGGTAAAAGTTCTGGTTTTAATTTGGCAAGAAATGAACCTTCGTATTCTTGAATAATCTCTCCCTCATTTATACCTCCATCTTTATCTATCATAAATTTAGAATTCTCTACCTTGAATATAGTTTTACTTTCCAATTTACTATTAGACTTTATAATTATAATTTCTTCATCAATAATTCTCTTTAAGTTAATATCAAAATATAATCTCCATACATAACTCTTTTCTTTATAAAAAAATCCTAAACCAATAAAAATATTATCTTCATTAATAATTTTTGATTCTAATGCAAGTTCCTCCCAATCTCTACTCTTTAACCATCCTGTTATATCTCCTTTCATTTGTTGAGAGATAAAATCAATAGCTTGCAAGATAGTAGATTTACCTGCACTATTAAGACCAATTAAACAAGTAAATTTAGAAAAATTTAATTCAAAATCATCTAAAGATTTAAAGTTGTAAATTCTACAACTATCAAGCTCTATCACGGGAAACACCTTATATATAAATTATTTTGAGTATATCAAAACTTGATTGAAACACTCATTTAGCCGTCATCATGCTAAAAATCCATCAACAAACGCACTACTACTAACAACTTCCAACTCTCCCAGATAAAAGCCTTTATCATTAGTAACTATCTGTTCACATCTTTCATCTTTAGCACAAACATATTGCAAAGAATCTTCAAAGTCCTTATTATCTAACTCTAAAGCTTCCATAGAAAGTTCATTATTTGCCCCAACAACTTTACAGTTTTTAACAATGAGTTTTAAAAACTCTGTAGCATCAACTTTTTGTCTTTTAGCGATGTAGTCAACATTAACTAAAGTAATGTCTAAAATAATTCCCTCATTCATACCCCTTTCGATACTATTAAGAATAATTAGAGCTTCTTCAAACTTTTCTCTTTCCAATAGTAAATCTAAGAGTATATTGGTGTCTAAAAATATTTTCACTTAGTTCAACCCATCATTGACTATGTCATTATATTTTTCATCATTTGTTGTAAACTCTTTAGAAAGTGTTCCTTTAAACTTAGAAAATGAGCCTTCTAAATAATCTTCTCTAATTAAAGCTTTTTCAACCAGCTTTGCATAAACTTCATAAGGCAAAATAACAGCTTTTTTAACTTTGTTTTTTTTATCAACAATCGTTACTTCTTCAGTAAGTATCTTCGTAAACTGTGTTTGTGCTTGTGATATTCCTAACTCTATCATAGGTAACTCCTAATAAGTACTTATATATATGTACCTATATTAACATAACTACTTTAACTCATCTTGAATTAACATTAGTTAAAAATCTATTTTAGCTATAATCCCAAATGGCATTTATAAAAATAAACAAAGAAAATTTCTTTCATAACCTATCTCAATTTGTACAAAAAACAGGCTCTAAAGAATCCATAGGCATCGTCCTAAAAGACAATGCTTATGGACATGGGTTAGAACTCATGGCAAAATTGTCACAAGAGTTTGGTCTTACACAGGCTGTGGTTCGTAGCTATAATGAAGCAAAGATTATAAAGCCTT
>CACVAR010000408.1 GCA_902727905.1 uncultured Sulfurovum sp.
ACATAAACATTATTTATTACAAAGGTATTATCATGGCAAGAAGATGTGATGTAACAGGAAAAGGTCCATTGGTTGGAAACAATGTATCTCATGCAAACAACAAGACAAAAAGAAGACAACTTCCTAACTTAAGATCTGTAAAGATTACTTTAGAAGATGGAACAACTAAAAGAATCAAAGTTGCTGCTTCTACACTTAGAACAATGAAAAAGAAAGCTGCAGAAGCTACGGCTGAAACAGCAGAAGCATAAACAAAAGTCTTTTTAAAAGACTTTCACTATTTTGAAGACTCAAAATAGAATTTTAAAGTTTCTCAATTGGCGAGAAACTTCAAAACCACATATAACCCTAAATGATGAGTTATATGTACTACTAGCACCTTTTAGACTCCCATTAATTTTAACTGTTCTAACCATGATGTTTGGAACTTTTGGTTACATACTAATTGACAATATGTCCCTACTAGATGCACTATATCAGACAGGTATAACATTTACAACCGTTGGGTTTGGAGAAATTGCACCTATTTCTGATCTTGGTCGTATTTTTACAATTTCACTTATTATTTTCGGTTTTTTAGTCTTTTCTGTTGCTATTGGTATTATAGTTGACGTTCTTAACAAAGGTGAACTATTTAAAGTTATAAAGGAGAGAAGAATGCTCTACGACATCGCACGACTTAAACAACATTATGTTATCTGTTATCATAATGAATTTACTATTCAGGTCACAAAACACTTACGTGAAAGTCATATCCCTTTTGTCGTCATTGATCCAAATGAAAATTTAAAAGAGTTAGCTGAAAAATACTCATATCCCTATTTTGTTAAAGCTGAACCTCATACACAAACAGCTATTTTAAAATCTCACCTCTCTTCAGCTAAAGGTATTATCACCCTTGCTAATAATATTGCAGATAATATTGCGACCATTGCTTCTGTTCGTCTTTATGAAAAAGAGATTCAACGTAGACGTCCTTATCTTATTATTTCAAATGCCCCAACGGTTTCAGATGAAGATAAACTTTTAAAATTAGGTGCTAACAAAGTAGTAACACCAACAAATATTATGGCACAACGAATAAATGCCATGGCAATTAGACCCGATATGGAAAACCTACTCCAAGAGTTCTTATATAAGCAAGATACACCTTTAGATATGGAAGAAGCACGTGTCCCAAAAACCTCTTGGTTAGCACTAAAAAAAATCAAAGATGCTTCCTTCTTTAGAGAAATAGCAAATGTTGCAATTATAGGGTTACGGTATAAAGATGGACAATTCATCCCTATGCCAAAGGGAGATACAACCATTACAGCTGGTTCAAAACTTTTACTTATTGGACCTAGTGAAGGTATTAAAAAAACCAGAAAAGTTATTCGCAAATCAACTAAACCAGAGGAAATGTAAAATGTTTAATCTATTCTCACTTAAAGGTGGTCTCAATAACGTAGAAGGTTTCTTCTGTGATGGTGTCAATGTAGGTATGAAAACCAACCCTGCGAACTCTGGTGATTCTGATATTGATGGTGATGTAGCCTTTATTCGTTCTTCTGTACCATGTGATGTTACTGCACGTTTCACTTCTAATAAATTTCAAGCAGCCCCAATAAAGCACTATCAAAAATATGAAGAAGGTTTTCAAACGGATTTTATTTTGATGAATGCAAAGAATGCTAATGCGATGACAGGAGAACAAGGCATCAAAGATATCGAAGATATTTTTGAAACTCTTCAAGAACAATATAAAGTCAAAAACCCAATTATGTCATCAACTGGGGTCATTGGATACCGTTTAAATCAAGAAAAAATTACGTCAGCTTTTTCAAAATTTGACTATGACGCTAAAAATTCTGATAAAGCAGCCCGTTCTATTATGACAACAGATTCTTTTAAAAAAGAGTTATCATTTCAAATTGAACTTGATGACGGTAGTTCCTTTAACATTGCTGCTATCTGTAAAGGTGCAGGAATGATTAATCCAGCTATGGCGACAATGCTTTGCTTTGTAACCACAGATGCTGATATTCCTAAAGATGATATGGAAGAACTACTAAGTGAAGCGACAGAAGGTTCTTTTAACAGAATCTCTGTAGATGGTGATACTTCAACGAATGATACCATCATGCTTTTAGCTAACAAACTTTCAGGCGCATACCATAAAGAAGCATTTAGAGAGGCTCTCAATAAAATCACTTTTGAATTGGCAATGATGATTTTAAAAGATGGTGAAGGTGCTAACAAACTGGTAGCCTTTGAAGTTAAAGGGGCAAAGACAGAAGATGAAGCCAGAACAGCGAGTATTGCACTCTCTAACTCTTTACTTGTAAAAACTGCTCTATTTGGTGAAGATCCGAACTGGGGAAGAATTGCCTCCACCATAGGTGCCTCAGGTATTGACTGTGATGACTCAACGTTAACCATTCATTATGACAACTTACTTATTTACTCTAATGAACAACGAGAACTGGATAAAGAACGAGAAGATAAAGCCTATACTATTATGAAAAACTCATCTTTTAAAGTTACTTGTGACCTTGGATTAGGTAATGGTAACTATACTTCATATGGTTGTGACCTATCATATGAATACGTGAAAATAAACGCTGAATACAGAACTTAAAAGTATTAAAAACTGAACATTTACTCATTAATAATAATTTTAAATAAAATAAAACTTATTTTATACTTAAAATTATATTTTACTTTAAATTAAAAGAAATATTTAACTTAAATAAATCAAAAATTACCTATAATTAATCTAATAAAAATAATTAAACAACTATAGGATAATTTTTTGACCCTCATAAAAAGTTCAAAATCTACTGTTAATTTTTTTAAATCTCTACTTATTGCACTTATACTAGCTTTAACAATTGCTCCTATTATATTGTTACTTAGTTCTGCAAATGCATCTTGGGTATTTATGGCTACAGTACTTTGGTCATTAGGAAGTCTTCTTATATTTCACCCTTTTGTTGTTTATGTTTACCCTCACCTACTCAGTAAAATGGGAGTCTATCTTCTAACCTCTATACTCCTCATTGTATCTGCATGGTTTAACATAAGTATGATTACACTCTTTCTACCTTATGACTATCTATATTATGGTATATTCAATGCCACGCTAACTCAGATATCTTTATGGGGGTCTCTTTATATTATTTTACTAAATACAATCATCACAAATTTTATATTAATCTCAAATATAGACTTTTATAAGGAAGAGAGCCTCTTTTAGCTATAATTTCTTCATATTTTATTTCAAAAGAGCTTACTTTGACTACTTTCCAAGACCTATCTTTACCTTCAAATTTATTAGAAAATTTACATGCTTTAGGCTATAAAAGTCCAACCCCAATTCAAGAACAAACTATTCCTTTATTAAGAGAAGATAAGGATATTATTGCACAAGCAAAAACTGGCTCAGGAAAGACATTAGCTTTCTTACTCCCTCTTATTTTAAAACTAGATGAGACAGAACATTTTCCCCAAGCACTTATTATTGCACCTACACGAGAACTTTGTGAGCAAATAGCAGGAGAAGCCAATAAACTAGCACGCTATAAGAAAGATGTTAAAGTTACTACACTTTATGGAGGAACATCTCTCACAAAACAAGTTGCCTCTCTTGAAAAAGGTGCAGATATCCTCATAGGCACTCCGGGTAGACTGCTTGATCACTTCTCAAGAGAAACCATTCACCTAGGTCAGATTAAAACACTCATCCTTGATGAAGCTGACAGAATGCTTGATATGGGATTTGCTGATGATATCTTAAAACTCGTTTCAAACTTACCAAAACAACGTCAATCCATTCTTTTCTCAGCAACCTATCCTGAAAATATTGACAAATTAACCAAAGTGATTTTAAGTAATCCACAAGAAGTTAAAATAGCCAGTAAAGAAAAAGAAGTAGCTATTGAAGAGTTTGTTTATGCTGTAGATGAGAAAGATAAAGCCTTATTAACAACACTAAAACATTTCCAGCCTAACCTAGCACTTGTTTTCTGTAATACTAAGGTTAAAACTACTGAAGTCTCAGATATGCTTAATAACAAAGGTTTTGATGTTGCTACCATGAATGGTGATCTTGAGCAATATGAACGTCAAGAGATGCTTTTACAGTTTGCTAATGGCTCACTACCTGTTCTTGTAGCCACAGACTTAGCAGCTAGAGGCTTAGACATAGACGGTATTGACCTTGTCATCAATTATGATACACCTATGAAGACAGAAGATTATACTCATCGAATAGGTCGTACAGGAAGAGCTGATAAGTCTGGTTTAGCTGTAACACTTTGTGATGAGTATGGATTACGTAAACTTTCTGAAATAAAACCAGAACTTAAAGCAGAAAAAATTTCAACCCTTTCTCCCAATAAAAATTTCTATATGCAAGGTGAAGTAGCAACACTATGTATCGATGGTGGGAAAAAGAAAAAAGTTCGTGCTGGGGATATTCTAGGAACACTTTGTAAAGATATTGGTATAGATAACAAAGATATTGGAAAGATTAATGTTTATGCCACACACTCATATGTTGCAATCAAAAGGTCAGTTATAAAAAAAGCATTTAATGGGTTAAAGAATGGAAAGATTAAAGGGAAGAAATTACGTGTATGGTGGTTAGGCTAACAGCCTAACCAAAAAATTACCACTTACGAATAATTTTATGACATGCAATACACTTATTTACAATGGTACTATAAGTACGTGTTGCCTCATCTTTTTTACCTTCTTCAAACTGTTTTAAAAGGTTGTCTGACAAAGTAGCCATACTTGCAGCTTCATCTATTGCATATTTTTTAGCATCGAAATCTTTATTCTCATTGTTTTGAATTTCAAAAGCCTCAATAGTTTCAGAAAGCTTCTGCATATCTTTTACACCATTTGCAACAACTGCTTTATTGTTATATAAAAAACCTTTAAGTACAGTTCCTGTAGCTGTCTCTAAATCCTGCATAATCTTAATATTTTCTCTATTTACAACACCCTCTGCAAATAAAAGCCCACTTGCCACAATACTCATTAATAATATTTTTTTCATTGTCATCTCCTAAAAATTTATAAAAGATTATAACAATTATCATAAGTAAAAATATTGATATGAATCAATATTATTTACTTATTTTAGGTAGTTAATTTATTTATATTTATGAATTAAGATAATAAAAAAGAAATTTTTGGAAGTTTTAAACTCTAGATAAAGTAAAGACCTAGCTTTACTTTATCATAATTATTCGCTGAATGCACCAACTGATGTTAAACGTTCATAGCGTTTATCTAACATCTCTTCAATTGTTAATTCTTTTAAAGCATTAATATTTTCTAAAAAATAAGCTTTAATAACTTGAGCTGATGCCTTTTTTGTTCTATGCGCACCAATAAGAGGCTCATCCAAGATATCATCAATTAATCCATGACCGTGTAAATCAGTAGGCGTAATCTTTAAAGCTTTAGCTGCTTGTTCAACTTTCGCTGGATCATTCCATAAAATAGCTGCACATCCCTCAGGAGAGATAACAGCAAAAACTGAATAACGCATCATGGCTAATTTATCAGCAACACCAATAGCCAAGGCTCCACCTGAACCACCTTCACCAATAACTACTGAGACCATTGGTACTTTAATATTCGTAAATTCGAAAAGGTTTTTAGCAATAGCTTCACTCTGTCCACGCTCTTCAGCACCTAAGCCAGGGTAAGCACCCGGAGTGTCAATAAGCATCAGTACGGGTATATTAAATTTTTCAGCAAGTCTTACTGCACGAAGTGCTTTTCTATAACCTTCTGGATTTGGCATACCAAAGTTTCTTTTGAGTTTATGCTTAGTCCCACGACCTTTTTGCTCACCAATAACCATTGTTTTTTGACCATCAATATATCCTATATAACATAAGATAGCTGGGTCATCGCGAAAGGCTCTATCGCCATGAATTTCATAAGCATCTTGCATCATATAACGAATATAATCCAATGCATAAGGTCTATCAGGGTGACGCGCAAGTTGCAGTTTCTGATAATCAGAAAGCGCTTTCATACTCTTTGTAACTTCTTTTTCTAAATCTTTTTCTAATGCTTCAATAGCAGCTTCATCTTTTTTTGCACGAGCTGAATCTATCTCCACTTGAATCGACTCTATTTTCTTTTCAAACTCTAAATAAGTTGCCATAGAATACCTTTATAGTTTTTTAAAGATTACAACTCCATTAGTTCCACCAAAACCAAAAGAATTACTCATTACTACATTAACATCTGCATCACGTACACCATCAGTTACATAGTCTAAATCACAATTCTCATCTGGAGTTGTATAGTTAATTGTTGGAGGAAGTTTTCCATCACGCATTGCCATAAGAGAAACTACAGCTTCAATAGCACCTGCAGCACCAAGACAATGTCCAATTTGACCTTTAATTGAACTCATAGGAGGACAGTTATCTGCACCACCAAAAAGCTCTTTTACAGCAGCCGTTTCATTTTTATCATTAGCAGGAGTAGATGTTCCATGAGCATTAACATAGTCAACTTTCACATCACCAGCCATTCTAAGTGCAGCTTTCATAGCACGAAGAGGACCATCAACTACTGGGGTCGTAATATGATTCGCATCACCACTTTCACCAAAGCCAACTACTTCACCATAAATTGTAGCACCACGTGCCATAGCTGTATCATAGTTCTCTAGAATTAAAGAAGCAGCACCTTCACCCATAACAAAACCATTTCTATCAGCATCAAAAGGTCTTGAAGCCTCTTTTGGATTCTCATTATTTGTACTTAGTGCTTTCATAGCAGCAAAACCACCAATACCTGCACCACAAATAGCAGACTCAGCACCAACAACCAACATGGTATCTGCACCATCAAGCATAATTGTTTTTGCAGCTTCAGCAATAGCATGTGTACCAGCTGCACAAGCCGTTACACATGAAAGATTTGGTCCTTTAATACCATGTTCAATGGTAATAAATCCACCAAGCATATTAACTAATGATGAAGGAATAAAAAATGGTGAAATTCTTTTGGGTCCACGTGTATTACAAACCACAGAGTTTTTTTCAATATTTGGTAAACCACCAATCCCTGAAGCTGATGAAACACCAAAACGTTCCATATCAACATTTTCATCGATTTTCGCATCAGCCATTGCTTCTTGGGTTGCTTTCATTCCTAATTGAATAAATCTATCAGCTTTTTTAATCTCTTTAGCATCCATTACAGTACTTGGATCAAAACCAACAATTTCACCTGCGATTCTTACAGAAAATTTCTCAGCATCAAAAAGCTCAATCTCTTTAATACCACATTCACCATTCAAAATAGCCGTGAAAGCACTCTCTTTATCATGGCCAACACTGTTAATCATTCCTAGACCTGTAACTACAACTCTTTTCACTCTATCTCCTATGCTCTTCTTTTAAGATATATATCAAACTACAGATATAATTTCAAATATAATTTAAATGTAAACCCTCAAAAGAGGGTTTAAAGTTTTACGCTTGAATATTTTCAATAAATTGAATTGCATCAGATACCGTTGCAATCTTTTCAGCATCTTCATCAGGAATTTCAATTTCAAACTTCTCTTCAAGTGCCATTACTAGTTCAACAACATCAAGGCTATCAGCTCCAAGATCTTCTACAAATTTAGACTCTTCTTTTACTTCATCAGCATTTACGCTTAGTTGTTCAACCACAACTTCTTTTACTTCATCAAATAGTGCCATGACACTCTCCTAATTGTTTAATTTTATGCCCATAAGTATATCAAAAAAATATAAAATTAGTTCTTGTCCTTGCTTCATTCAACTTTTAAAGGTATTAGATAGAGAAATATAAGCATATAATATAACATAAAGTAGTGACAATTGTACAAAAAAAGAACAATATTGAAGAGGCTCTCAAATTATTATATATATTTATGTAAGTAAATATTTTACTAAAATAAGCTTAAAAATAGCTAACATTTCAACAGAAATAAATAGAATAATATTTTGTATAAAATATCAATACACAATTAATAGTTTTTATAAGAAAAATTTATTTATTTTCTCAACCAGCCTCAAAAGCCACTAAATAGTTCTTTAGAAAAAATAAAATCCGTAAAATAAATAAAATTAATTTTATTATAAGATTTTAAAGATATAATTTCGGAATTTTTATAAAAGGCGTTAACAACATGATTAAACACTTAAAAATATTTTTTGTTTTTACTTTGTCACTATCTGCATTAGATAATGCATACTCTGACACAGTTTCTCAGGAAGTAAAAAAGTATGATATTGAAAATATCACGTATAATGTTCCAGAACCTTCAGACCCCAAGGCACTTAATGCTCAAAAAAGTGAGCTATCGACTCCTCTTATTGTAGATGACAAAGTTTCTACAGTAAACAAAAAGCTTAAGAGCCATAAAGATATCAAAATCTTTACTTCCAATGAAGTTGAGCCAATCAACTACACCAATACAGTCTCCCTAAATAAATTACAAGTATCAGAAAAGAAACAAAAGTTTTTTCACATGATGTTACCTGCTATTTTAATTGCGAAAGAAAACTTAAGACTTCAACGAGAAAGAGTACTTGTACTGACTGATACTCCAGTAGAGCAAATGGATGAAGACGATATTGACTTTTTAGAAACTTTATATAAAAGATATAAAACAAAAAATATAAAGAAGTTAGCCAATAGATTAAAAACTCACCCTGTTAGTATTATTTTAGCTCAAGCAGCTATTGAATCTGCATGGGGTGAATCAAGATTTTTTAAAAAGGGTAACAACATCTTCGGAATGTGGTCATACAACAAAAATGAACCACGCATGAGAGCTCTTGGAACAAGAAATGGTAAAGCAATCTATGTACGAAAATATGCCAACATTTCTGATGCCATTGACCACTACTTCCAAGTTATTGGTAGAGGTGCTTACAAAAGTTTTAGAAAACAGAGAAACATAACAGATAACCCACTGGTACTTGTAAACTACTTAGTGAACTACTGTGAGTTAGACAACTATCCAGCAAAATTAAAAAAGTTTATTGTTCATAATAAACTTAGAAAATTCGACAAGTTTGAATTGACAGCAAACTATTAATTTTTGGTCGGCTAAAGCCGACCCTACAGCACCCCCATAATTCTCTTCTGCTAAAATACTTTCTATGAGAATAGATTTACACAACCACACTACCCGATGTAACCATGCTAAAGGCTCAATGCAAAGCTATATTGAACGTGCCATTGAACTGGGCATTGATATTTATGGTTTTTCAGAACATGCTCCTATGGATTTTGATGCATACTATCGCCTAAACTTTTCTGAAATGTCTGACTATGTAAGAGATGTAAAATCTTTACAAGAGATTTATAAAGATGATATTGAAATTTTATTAGGTTATGAAGTAGACTATCTAAAAGGTCATATGGATGAACGTGTTCTTAATGCTGAAGTAGACTACCTAATTGGTTCCATACACTTCTTAGATAAATGGGGATTTGATAACCCCGAATTTAAAGATGAATATAAAAATAGAAACATCGATAAAATCTGGCAGGAATACTTTAATAACATTGAAGCAATGGCAAAAACAGAGAAGTTTGACATAGTGGGTCATTTAGACCTAATTAAAATTTTTAATTACATGCCTAAAAAAGATATTCGACTCATCGCTCAAAATGCACTAAAAGCCATAAAGAAATCTAATATGGTTTTAGAACTCAATACAGCTGGATTACGTAAACCTTGTAAAGAAATCTATCCAAATGAAAGTTTGCTACAAATAGCCTACGAACTTGACATACCCATAACTTTCTCATCTGATGCACATGCCATTGGGCAAGTAGGCTTTAAATACGATGAAGCCGTACAATTAGCTAAAAATATTGGTTACACTAAAGCTGTTACCTTTAAACAGCGAGAACAGCAATTGATTAATTTTTAAACAATTTTCACTACGCATTTAAAATAAATTCCGATAGAATGATTCTAATATAAAATTTTAGGAGATTAACCGATGGGTAAATTTGTGAACAATGTAGATGAGTTTTTTAAATTCTGTGAAGAAAATGAAGTAGCGTATGTAGACTGGAGATTTACAGATATTAAAGGTGCATGGCATCATATTTCTTATAGAATGGAAGCTGTAGATGCAGGACAAATCGAAGGTGGTTTACCATTTGATGGTTCTTCAATTGAAAACTGGCAGCCAATTAATAAGTCTGATATGCTTCTTAAGCCGGATATTGAAACAGCATTCCTTGACCCATTCACAGCAGACTCAACGGTAATTGTTATTTGTGATGTTTATGACATTTACAAAAATGAACTTTACGAAAGATGTCCACGTTCAATTGCTAAAAAAACATTAAAACATATGGAAGAAATTGGAATTGGAGATGAAGCGTACTTCGGTCCTGAAAACGAATTCTTTATTTTTGATGATGTTCAAATCTGGACTGGTATTAACCAATCAGGTTACCGTGTAGACTCGGATGAAGGTGAATGGAATAGTTCTACAGACATGGGTGAATTTGGAAATATGGGTCACCGTCCAGGAACAAAAGGTGGTTACTTCCCAGTAATGCCAATTGACTCTATGGTAGATTTAAGAGCTGAAATGATGCAAGTTATGGATGATATCGGTCTAACGGTAATGCTAGGTCACCATGAAGTTGCTCAAGCACAAGGTGAAATTGGAATCAAGTTTGGTAACTTAATTGAAGCAGCTGATAATGTACAAAAGTACAAATATGTTGTAAAAATGGTAGCACACCTTAATGGTAAGTCTGCAACATTTATGCCAAAACCACTTTACGGTGATAATGGAAATGGTATGCACGTTCACCAATCAATTTGGAAAGATGGTAAAAACATGTTCTATAAAGAGGGTGAATACGCAAACCTTTCTGAAACAGCACTTCAATACCTTGGTGGTATCTTTAAACACTCAGCTACTGTTGCAGCGTTTACAAACCCAAGTACAAACTCTTATAAGAGACTTATCCCTGGATTTGAAGCACCAAGTATTTTAACTTACTCTAGCCAAAACCGTTCAGCTGCATGTCGTATTCCATACGGTGCTGGTGAAATGGCAACTAGAATTGAGACAAGATTTCCAGATTCAACAGCTTGTCCTTACCTTTGTTTCTCAGTACTTATGCTTGCTGGTCTTGACGGAATTAAAAATGCTGATGTTCCTGTAGGTCCAATGGACATTGATTTATTTGAATTAACACTTGATGAAATTAAAGAGAAAAATATTCCTCAAATGCCTCGTACCCTTAGAGAAGCACTTGAAGGTCTTCGTGGAGATTTCGACTTCCTTAAACCTGTTATGACAGATGAGTTTATTACGACCTATAGACAGTACATGTTCGCAAGTCAAGTTCATCCTGATGAGGCTCGTCCTACTGCGTTTGAATTCTCTTCAACATATTCTTGTTAATATAAAGAGCAACCTAAAAAGGTTGCTCTACTCTTAAACTTTATGCTAGACTTATAGCATGAAAAATCTTATACCTCATTTCCTACTTTTTATTATTTTATTTCTTGGGCTAATAAGTCTCTTTTATCTTTATGGTAAAAAAATATGGTATCCCTACTATAAAAAATACTCTTATCAAGAACCTCTTACTCCACAGCCAATTACCCCTTGTGAGGAATGTACCTTAACACATGTCGGACCTCTACAACCCACTGTTATCCACAAAGAGTGTCCAGAACCAAAAGTTACACCTCCTGAAGAAATCTTAACTTCCAAACAAAAACTTAACCGACATCTAGCAGACAGTAATTTTGTGACTTATCCTAAAAACTTAACACTCATTGGTCTTAAGCATGAAAAAGTTTTAGAAGTGTGGACAA
>CACVAR010000409.1 GCA_902727905.1 uncultured Sulfurovum sp.
CCATGGGTTCAACCACAGAGAGTTCTTTCTATGGAGCAACTAAAAATCCCCATGATTTAGAAAGAGTACCAGGTGGTTCCTCAGGTGGTTCAGCTGCTGCTGTTGCTGGTGGTATTGCCATTGCAGCTCTTGGGTCTGACACAGGTGGATCCATTCGTCAGCCAGCTGCTTACTGTGGTTGTGTGGGAATGAAACCAACCTATGGACGGGTAAGTCGTTTTGGTTTGGGTGCGTACGCTTCATCATTGGATCAGATTGGACCTATTACTCAAAATGTAGAAGATGCAGCGATTTTGTATGATGCCATTGCTTCACATGACGAGAAAGATTCGACTTGTTCGACTTTAGAATTAGCGTCTATTACAGAGAACTTAGATGTTGACAGAAAATTAACCATTGCAGTAATAGACAATTACATTGCTGAAGCAAGTCAAGAGATTCAAGATGCTTATGCCCAGACGGTTAAGAAGTTAGAAGAAGCTGGTCATACCATTGTACATAAGAACATGGCAAATACTAAGTATGATATTGCAACGTACTACATTGTAGCCACTGCAGAAGCAACAACAAACTTGGCACGTTATGATGGTATTCGTTATGGTAAACGTGTTGAAGGTGCAAATCTTGAAGAGACATTTAGAAATACGAGAGCACAGTTTGGTGATGAAGTAAAAAGACGAATTATGCTGGGTAACTTTGTGCTTTCAGCTGGTTACTACGATGCTTATTATGTAAAAGCACAAAAAGTTAGACATCTTATTAAAGATGAGTTTAACAAAATCTTTGAAGAGGCAGATTTGATTCTTTCTCCTGTAGCACCAACCGTAGCTCCGAAGATTGGATCAAGTCAAGACCCTTTAGAGATGTATAAGTCTGATATGTACACCATTGCCATTAACCTTGCTGGTCTTCCAGCACTTTCATTGCCAGTGGCTAAGAATGATGAAGGTATGCCAATAGGTTTACAATTGATTGGAAAAGCATTTAACGAACAAGCTCTGTTTGATGGGGCATTAAGCCTTGAAAAAGCAGTAAACTACACGAAATAAAGGATCCCTATATGAACATTAAGAAAAAAGCATTTACATTTGAAGACTTACTATTAGTGCCTCAACACTCTACCGTTCTTCCTAAAGAAGTTTGTATTAAAACCAACCTTACAAAACGTGTAACGTTGAACACACCATTGGTTTCAGCTGCCATGGATACGGTAACTGAGTACAAAGCTGCGATTGCTATGGCTCACTTAGGTGGGATTGGGATTATTCATAAAAATATGGACGTTGAAACCCAAGCGAAGCAGATTTCAAAAGTTAAAAAATCTGAGAGTGGAATTATTATTGATCCTATTTACATTGCTCCAGATAAAACTGTACGTGATGCTGACATGTTAATGGGTGAATATAAGATTTCAGGTGTACCTGTTGTTGATGACAACATGGTACTTTTGGGAATTATCACCAACCGTGATATGCGTTTTATTACAGATATGTCTGCAACCATAGAGGATGTGATGACAAAAATGCCATTGGTGACTGCTAAAGCTGGAATTACGCTTGAAGATGCTGCTAAAGTACTTCAAGAGCATAAAATTGAAAAGCTTCCAATCGTAGATGAAGAAAACAAACTACAAGGTCTTGTAACCATTAAAGACATTGAGAAAAAAGAGCAGTTCCCTAATGCTAACAAAGATAAGCATGGAAGACTAAGAGTGGGTGCTGCCATTGGTGTGGGACAACTTGACCGTGCAACAGCGTTGGTAGAAGCTGGTGTGGATGTGATTGTTCTTGATTCTGCTCATGGTCACTCTCAAGGAATTATTGATACGCTTAAAGAGATTAAAGCCAATCTTGACGTAGATGTAATTGCTGGAAACATTGCGTCAGGTGCAGCAGCGAAAGATTTAATTGAAGCTGGTGCTGATGCTGTTAAAGTAGGAATTGGACCTGGTTCTATTTGTACGACAAGAATTGTAACCGGTGTTGGTGTTCCTCAAATCTCGGCGATTGATGAGGTAGCACAGGTAGCAAACCCACTGGGTGTTCCTGTTATTGCTGATGGTGGAATCAGATTTTCAGGAGATGTTGCTAAAGCTCTAGCTGTGGGTGCAAGTTCAATTATGCTTGGTTCGGCATTGGCTGGTACCTATGAAGCACCGGGTGAAATGATTCTTTTCAATGGTAGACAGTTTAAAGAGTACCGTGGTATGGGAAGTATTGGTGCGATGACCAAAGGGAGTACTGACCGTTATTTCCAAGAGGGAACAGCAGCAGACAAGCTTGTTCCAGAAGGAATTGAAGGACGTGTACCTTACCGTGGTAAAATTGCTTCTGTTGTTCACCAAATGGTGGGTGGATTACGTGCTTCTATGGGTTACTGTGGTTCAGAAAGCATCAAAGTATTCTGGGAAAAAGCTGAGTTTGTAGAGATTACCTCTGCTGGACTTTCTGAGTCTCATGTGCATGATGTTACGATTACTAAAGAGTCACCTAACTATCATTCATAATTAAACTCTTGCGTATCAAAAGCAGAAAACAGAATAACTGTAACTGTTCCCCAAGAGCAAGTTTTACAAACGGCTTGGAGTCCTTTTAGAGACAAGCAGAGAAATGAAAAATTGAGAGCCTATACTAATACTTTAAGTTTTTGTCATTAAGCTAAGGAAGTTTTACACTTCCTATATAGAAGAAATTTTCCCTCTATTTCATCTTATAGATTTTTTTGACTTTAAAGTCATTCATAAGTTTCATTGCACTGGTTTGTTTAAAGTCAATTATATCACTTAGTTTTTGAAAAAATATTCTTTCTTGGTGTGTAATAACCCCATCAAGGCTTAGAATTTGTAAAATCTTTAATAAAAAATATTCTTTCTCTAAAGGCTCAAGGTTTATTTTTAGTGATTTTAAATAGTTGAAAAATTTACCCTCTATCATTTTATTTTTCTCAATACAATCTTGAAGAATCATAATAGCATTTTCAATGACAATACGCTTGTCAATAATTGGTTCTAAAGAGGGAACATTCATAAAAAGCTTTTCAAGTTTATTGTATAACTCTTGAGTAGGATTTAAGATGAGTATTTCATAGTTGACTGTGTAATCTTTTAAGATAATGTAAATACAGGCTAATGAATAGAGCTGATAGTAGATTCTTTTATTGTATTTTGAAGTATCAAGTAAGTTGTTAATAATATCATGTTTTACAATGAGTGCTTGAAAATACTCTTTTTTGTTGAATAGATGATGGGCAATATGTTTACCTACATCTTTTTCATTAATACTAATGTTATTGTTCTCATTACTGATATAGAGAACAATGTCAACAATATCTTCTTTCTCTTTTTCACTTAGTTCAAATGTGGCTTTTACATTTTTGTAAAAACGCTCTTCAGAAAATCTTTTAGTATGAATATATTGGGTTAAGTATTTAAAAGAGTCCTCTATTTTAATCTCCTTATCTAAGATATCACTTAGTGAGTCATGTTTAGCCATAAGGCGTTTAATACTATTTTTAAGTTCTATGGAGGGAGAATAGAGTTCTGTTTCAAATGTATCAGTTTTCTCTTTTGTATAGATGTAAACAGAGAGGAGGGTGACATAATCTTCGTAAGTTGATATCATCTTTTTATTCCTTTTTTTAATCATATAATAAAAAAATTAATACTTAGATAACAGCATTTCCATTTCTTGATATCTGGCAACACTATTTTTATCATATTTCTTCCATCGCTCTTGTAAAGGGGTATACGAATTCTTTAGAACTTTGTTGTTAATTTGAGTAATGAGGAGCTATTTAAAATGACAATAAATACCGTAAATAATAAGTATCTCCAAAGCTCCCAAACTCACTCTCTTTTTTACCACTGTTTACTAAAGCACCTAAAGTAAAAGTGTTGTAATCATTTAAGGTATAAGTTATTTGTGGAGCAATAAGCCGTGAATTGTCTGTTCCAAAACTTTCAACATAGAGGAGTGAGGCATCGAAAATCAGATTAAAAGCATAAGAGACATTAGCTGCCATATAAAAGTTATTTTGATGTAGATTTGAAACAACATCAGCATTCATATTTTGAACAATACTTTGATAGCCAAAAGTATCACTACTATAGAGTGCTTCTCCCACCAGAGTAATACCATTTTCAAACCCATAATCAGCCCCAACAATGGCTTGAAAAAATTGCTCCTCTTTTTGGTTTTGAAGCTGGGTTTCAATATAGGCTCCTTCACTACGAATCTCTATACCTGTGTCAGCCAAATTTCCTTCTATTTCGTACCCTAGCATTTTGGTTTCATCTGAATGAATGAGATTTAGAGCCACATCAGCCACTTCAAAAAAAGTCTTGTAGCGTAGAGCAGATTTGAGCTTGTGGTTCTCTTTTTGAGAACTTACCACGGTTATTTGTGACATCTCATCTAAATGCCGTGTATAGGAAAGTGCTGCCACAGCAAAAGTTTCATCAGGCTCTAAAGCATAAGAGTTTTTAGGGTTAAAAATATTGGTCGGAGTCCAGATACGTCCTACTCCCATAGTGATGTTTTGTAAGCCTAGCACAACACGGTTTTTATCATCTTCCCACCCTCCATAGAGTCGGTAGAGTTTGGCATAAGCTTCACCATCACCATAGTTTTTAAAATTGGTTTGGGTATCAAAAGGAGTATTTGATTTTTGAGTCTTGATAAAAGGAAAAGTTGAAGCGTTAATGAATTCTTTTCCATAATAATTTATACCATCTCCAATAAAAGTACCAAAAAAGTTTTTATGTTTGTAGTTGCTTTGCAGTCGTAAACGGTTATAGTTGTAGGTAGTACTTTCTTGGTTAATGGTAAAGTTGCTGTTCTCAATCCGTGTGTCTATTTCAGCAAAAAGAAAACAAGGTAAAAATAGAAGCGTCTTAGTTAACCAATTTCCCATCATTCAGCCTTATTATCCGTCGTACACTCTCACGTACCAAATCATCATGGGAAGCAAAAATAATGCTCATGCCTTCTTTTTCATTGAGTTCTCGCATCATGTCTATGAGTTTATGAGAGTTTTTAGAGTCCAAGTTTGCCGTAGGTTCATCAGCCAAGACAATATTTGGTTTAGAAGCCACAGCTCGTGCGACTGCAACTCTTTGTTGTTGCCCACCACTGAGCTTGTTGGGTAGAAAAGGGAGTTTGTCTTCTATCTCCAATATTTTAGCAACTTCATGAACCCGTTTTGAAATCGTATTTTTATCAAAGCCTCGCAGTCGCATAATAAACCCAATGTTCTCTTCAACTGTCAGTACAGGCACTAAGTTATACGCTTGAAAAACAAAGCCCATCTTTTCAAGTCTAAGGGTGGTACGTTCCTCTTCACTTAGTTGGGTAATGTCTGTACCATCAAAAAGTATGCTACCACTGTCAACAGTATCTAAAGCACCGATGACATTGAGTAGGGTGGTTTTCCCACAGCCTGAAGGACCACTCAGTAGTGAAAATTCGCCATCTTCAAGGGTTAGGTTGATGTCTTGCAGTGCGTGTATCTCTCTTGGGTCATCTTTAAAGAAATATTTCTGTATGTTTTGTAGTTCTATCATCTATTCGCCTTTTGGTACTCGAATAGGTATATTATAGCGAATGTTTTATGTTAAAAAATATTAGATGACTTTAATTAGCCATCTGAGCCATTCTTTTTTTAAGATTGTTTTCAAGGATGTTTCTGTCATAAGGTTTCATTTTTTCTCCATTAAAAAGTTTGGGTTATTTGAGAATTACAATCATTGTATATAAGAATAATTAAATTTTGGTCATTTGGCTGATGAAACTTATATAGGAGTTAGAATAGTTTATGTTATAATAACTTCAAATATCTAAAAGGCTAGTCATTGATAAATTATCGCTTTGAATGGGATTTTAATAAGGCTAAAATGAATTTGATCAAACATAAGATTAGCTTTGAAGGAGAGCTAAATTATGGAAGCAGAATATGATTTTTCAAAAGGTGTTAGAGGAAAATTTTACAATGAAGATGCTGTGTTTCATCTACCAATTTATCTTGATCCAGAGGTAGAAAGTTTTGTGGCAAAATTAGCAAAAGAGCAAAAGAAAAATCTCAATGAGATTGTGAATATGTTGCTTTTAAAAGATAAAGAGCTGATGCAGATGTTATCACCTCGTAGTTAAAAGATCTTGTATTCTTAATAAAAGAATGAGAAATTCAAGTATCAGTATTTATTTAAGCTGATTTATAGAAAGAAAAAAGGTACGATGATTAGCAATAAGGGAAAAATTCAATGATTGATAGAAAATTATATTTGAGTTATTTTACACTTGAAGACATCAATAAATGGAAGTGTCCTACTTGTAGGAGTGGATTATTACAAGTGTCTACAGATAAATTTATGAACGAATACAACTCAGAAACAGCAATCAATTATGATGAAGATTACTTTTAAGTACCTGAAATGATAGAATATACATTTACCACTTTATTAACTTGTTCAAATCAAAGATGTAAAGAAGTTGTAACGTGTTTAGGAAGAGGATATGTAAAAACAAAATATGGTAGAAATAATGATATAGAATATATTGAGTATTTTAAACCTATTTTCTTTTATCCAGCATTGCAGATATTTGACATACCTGTAAAAACTCCTGAGGAGGTGAAAGCACATATCCACTCTTCTTTTTCTTTATTTTTTAACAATCCATCTGCTGCTGCAAATCAAATTAGAATAGCATTAGAATGTTTATTAACACATATGAAAATCAAAAGATATAACATCTCAAATGGAAAACAACGACGATTGAATTTACATCAAAGAATTGAACTTTTACCTGCTAAATATCAACATGTAAAAGATTTGTTTTTTGCAATTAAATGGCTTGGTAATTCAGGAAGTCATTGTGGTGATAAAATAACAATGGATAATGTATTTGATGGATATGATATGCTTTCATTTTTGCTAGAAGAACTTTATGAAAATAGACAAACTCACGCTAAGAAATTAGCAAAAAAAATTAATGATAACAAAGGGGTTTAGGATATAGATTAGTGTGAAACTAAATTTAAATAATACCAAATTAAATCTAAATAAGGTACAATAAAACATATTAATCTTCAAAAGGTACTCATATGCACTTAAGTCAAGACATCAAACCCATCAGTTACCTAAAAGCCAAAACAGCCGATGTCATTAACAGTGTGACTGAAAATCAAAGAAGCATTATCATTACCCAAAATGGTGAAGCCAAAGCAGTGGTGCAAGACATAAAAAGTTATGAAAACCTACAAAACTCTCTAAACTTACTAAAACTCATTGTTCAGAGTGAAAATGACATAAATAGTGGAAATACCACAGAACAAGAACAGATGTTTAATGACTTAGAAAAAAAACTTTTTGAATAGAGACTCTCAATGAAAAAATTTACTGTTGAGTGGACGAAGAATGCTCAGTTTGATTTAGAAGAGATTATTACCTATATTAAAATGGATAGTGTATCTATTGCCAAAAAGATATTTTTTGAGATTAAAAAAGAGTGTGATGAACTCTACTATATGCCTGAACGAAAACGAATTGTACCTGAGTTGCAACAGATTGGGATTCTTAATTATAGAGAGATCATCTATAAACGATGGCGAATTATTTTTAAAATAGAACAAGAGAGAGTCTATGTTTTGGTTGTGGCTGATTCAAGTCGAAATTTAGAAGATATATTACTTCAGAGGTTGATAAAGTAAAGAACAAGAATTCAGCTTCATCTGCTATAGTGTCATAAATCAGATAAAATTACTCCTAATTAAAAGGAAAGCCTATGACATCTAAAGTAGAGACACTCGAAGATATTGCCCCACTAGCAGACTATTCACTTACCCAAACACTTAACGTTGACCCTAATGCAACAGAAGATGGTGTAGACCACAGTCCACGACAGGTCTTTTCTGGACATTATGTTCCTGTGAAGCCTACAGCCATTGAAAACCCTATATACATAGCACACAGTAAGCGTTTTTTTAACGAACTTGGTTTTAGTGATAGCTTGGCAACAACAGAGCCATTTATGAACATGTTTTCTGGTGACACTTCAAAACTACCAGAGCCAATGCGAAAGCTTGGTTGGGCTACTGGCTATGCGCTTTCTATCTATGGAACGGAATACTACGAACAGTGTCCATTCCGTACAGGAAATGGCTATGGAGATGGTCGTGCTATGTCCATTCTTGAAGGCGTATTTGAAGGTAAACGTTGGGAGATGCAAATAAAAGGTGGAGGAAGAACACCTTATTGTCGTGGTGCTGATGGACGTGCTGTGTTACGTTCTAGTGTGCGTGAATTTTTGGCACAAGAACATATGCATGCCTTGGGTGTACCGACATCACGTTCTTTGACGCTTTATACTTCTGCGACTGAAACCGTTCAGCGTCCATGGTTTCATAATGGATCATACTCTAGAGACCCTGAACTGATGATTGATGAAGCTGTTGCGATTAGCACGCGTGTTGCTCCTTCCTTTCTGCGTGTGGGTCAGCTCGAACTCTTTGGTCGTCGTGCAAGGAAAAATGAACACCCTGATGCATTGAAAGAGCTTGAACAAATTGTTTTGCATGTCATAGATCGTGAATACAGTGAAGAGATTGACCAGAGTTTGGCACTGGAAGAAAAGGTTTTATTACTTGCTCAAGAGTTTAGAAAAAGATTGACGGCACTTGTTGCAAATTGGATTAGGGTAGGGTATTGTCAAGGAAACTTCAACAGTGATAACACAGCTGTAGGTGGTTTCACTTTAGATTATGGTCCTTTTGGATTTATGGATGTGTTTGACCCACGTTATCAGCCATGGACAGGTGGAGGGGTACACTTTTCATTCCTTAATCAGCCCAAAGCTGCTGAACGTAACTTTGGCATGTTTTGCTCGGCACTTCAGCCTTTGTTGTCATCAAATGAAGAGGCACAAAAGATTTTAGAGAAAATAAAAACAGAGTTTCCACGTGTGATGCAAGCAAACATGATACTCATGTGGGCTTCTAAACTAGGGTTAAAAGCTTTTGATACCACACTCTTTAATGAGCTAATGAAATTGATGATAGATACTTCTGTAGATTACACCATCTTCTTTCGTGAACTCTCTGCTATACCAGCAGATATTGCCCCACTTGCTAAGAGCTTTTATGGTGAAAGTGTACTGGACAAAAAACTTATGATTCGATGGGTAGAGTGGCTTGAAAAATGGCAGGAAGCTGTTGCTGTGACATCATTAAAGGAACGCGAAGCACTTTCAAAGAAGATGAAATCTGTTAACCCAAAGTATACTTTACGTGAGTGGTTTCTAGTTCCTGCTTACCAAAAAGCTGCTCATGGAGACTATTCTTTGATTCATGAACTACAAGAGATAATGAATAACCCTTATGATGAGCAGTCAGATGAGGTAGAAGCTAGGTATTATAGAGAGAAACCTGCAGAACTTTTTGATATTGCTGGGGTTTCTCATGTGAGTTGTTCTTCATAATGATTATTTATCAGCCTTAATAACCTCAATAGGATTCATCTTCTTAATCCGTCTAAGAGGCAAAACCACACTCAAAAGAGAAGCTGCGATGATTGCCACAAAAGTAGTAGTAAAATAAGAGAGTTTAATATGCCCATAAATAGTAGTGTTCATCCCAAAACTCTCTAAGCCATCAGCAAAATGGCTAAGGTCAATGCCTTGTTGTTGGAGGTAGAGAAGTATGATGATGCCTAAAATAGCTCCTAAAAGATAGCCAATAAACCCCATTAAAAGGGCTTCGAGTGTGACTTGTAAGCGAATGTATTTGTAGTGCATTCCAATACTGAGTAAGATACCAAACTCACGAATTCTGTCCAATATAGAGACATACATCACCCCAAGGATGCCCATAAAGACTACCAACATGACAATGAAAAAAGTCACCCCATTGAAAATGACCATGACATCTTCCATCTGTTGCATCATGGGGTTGAGTTCTAAGAAGCTTAGCACATCCAGTTTTGGATAGGTTATTTTAATGGTTTGAAGTGTAGACTCATCACTCGTACGTATGGCTATTTGGGTGGCTTTATTTGTGTCTACAGATAAAAACTTATGTAAGCTGTTTTTGTCAATATAGAGGGCTGTCCCATCCAATGCCATATTGGCTGTTTGGACGATGGCACGAACACGTAGGGCGATGGAGTTGATTTCTCCTTGGTTGTCTTGGGTAGAGAAGATGACTTTGGAACCTATTTTAACTTTGAGTGTTTTGGCTAACTCCACACCTAGAATGGCTCCTCGTTTTCTAAAGGTGATGTTACCCTCTTTTAAAAAGTCACTAAATTGACCAAAGTTCTCTTCACTTTGTAAATCGATACCATAGATGCTTGAAAAAGAGGACTTTCTAGCTGTTGAACTCAACCCCTCTGCACTGAGTCTTAGGGTGACAGCTTTGACACCTTCTAGTTTTTCTAACGCTTCTACAATTTTGGGTGCATTGTCTATGCTCTTTTTGATGTCAGGGTCAAGTCTGTAGCCTTTGGCATAGAGACTCACTTCGCCACTGTCACTTCGTTTGATGCTCTCTATCATATTGAGGGTCATACCATGGTAGAGTCCTTGTATGCTGAGCATCATGCTCATACTTACAGCAATCATAAGAATCACTAAAAAGGTTCTTGAAAAGCGTAAGAAGGAGTTTTTGTAGGCTAGTTTTAGAATGGTTTTAAACATGGTGACTCGCTTCTATGGGGGAAAATGAGTTGATGTAGAGAGCAGGGTAGATAATGCTTAAAAAGTTGAGGATATAGATAACCAAAACATTCCAAGTAATGGTGAAAATATCAAAACTAAAAGGCATCTCATCAGATACAATTCCATACTGTTTATAGGTTTCACTCATCCCTTCGATGATAATAGGGTTGAGGCTAAAATAGTAGGTTAAATACGCCCCAATAGGGGTGGCAATCAGAATGGCAAAGGTAGAGAGTATAAAGATTTCATAAAAGAGGAGCTTTCGGATATTGGCTCGTGAAAGACCAATGGAACGGAGAACCCCAAACTCTTTAATGCGTGAGCTGACATTGATAAAACCATAAATCATAATGACAAAAAAGATCACCACAAAGAAAAGAGAGAGTGAGACATAACCAAAGATGCTGTCAACTTTGAGCAGTTCAACCATGGAACTCATGAGTGTTTGCCATGTAAGGCTCTCGTGTTGTTCAGCAAGTACTTTGTTAATGTCTCCATTAATCGTTTCAGCGTTGTTTATCTCTTGGAGTTTTAAAGTAATGTAGGAAGCTTTATTTTCTGTATACATCAAAGTGTCAAAATAGTTTTTATGAATGAATGAAGAACTGGCATCAAACTGAAAAAGCCCTGTTTTGAAAACCCCACAGAGTTTAAAAATATCAGCAGCAAAAGAGTTGTCACTGGCAGCTCCTATAAACGCAACTTCATCTCCTAGTTTTATTTTGAGTTTAGAGACCAAGTCAACCCCAGCATAGAGACAGTTACTTGATGCGTTTTTGAGATATTCCCCCTCTATGAGTGCAGAACTTAGTTCATTGAGCTGCTGCTCTTTTTTGGGGTTTATGCCTACCACCATAGAAGCTGATGAGTGTTT
Source organism: uncultured Sulfurovum sp. (assembly GCA_902727905.1). Taxonomy (GTDB): domain Bacteria; phylum Campylobacterota; class Campylobacteria; order Campylobacterales; family Sulfurovaceae; genus UBA1140. Next base: position 11,581 of record CACVAR010000409.1, read on the forward strand.
ATTGCTAGAGAGTAGTCCAAAGGTTTCATAGCGTGCTGTATAGGCTTCAATACCTTCTATGTTGTCTAGTTTGTTTGTGATACTCTCTACATCTTGAATGAGGTACTCATTTCCTCCAATGTCTCGGTAGCCTTTGTGGTAAATCTCTATGGCTCCTGTGTAGATTTTGAGTGAGTTTTGTAACATGGCATTGTGCGAACCATCCATAAGTGAGACATAGAGAATGAAAAAAAGCGTAGAGA
>CACVAR010000410.1 GCA_902727905.1 uncultured Sulfurovum sp.
TGTGCATACCAATAGTTGCTGCTTTAATACCAGCCATGATTTCTTCTTCAGAAATCTCTTCACCTTCTAAGAATTTTTCCATAAGTTCTTCTTGACCATCAACTTCTGCAATGCTCTCGATCATTTTTTCACGGTACTCTTCAGCAATCTCTTGCATATCTTCAGAAATTTCTTCTACATGGTAATTAGAACCCATAGCAGCATCTTTGTCCCAAACAATTGCTTTCATCTTAACAAGATCAACAACACCTGCGAAATCTTCTTCAGCACCAATTGGTAATTGAATAGGGACAGGGTTACCTTTTAGTCTGTCTTTAATTTGTCTTTCAACTTCATAAAAATCAGAACCAGTTCTATCATACTTGTTTACAAAAACAATTGATGGTACACCGTAACGGTTTCTTTGTCTCCAAACTGTTTCTGATTGTGGTTGAACCCCACCAACAGCACAGAATACTGAAACAGCACCATCAAGTACTCTCATAGAACGCTCAACTTCAATGGTAAAGTCAACGTGACCCGGAGTGTCAATAATGTTAATTTGCTTTTTAGACCACTCACAAGTAGTCGCAGCAGAAGTAATGGTAATACCTCTTTCTTGCTCCTGCTCCATCCAGTCCATAGTCGCTGCACCATCGTGAACTTCACCAATTTTATGTTCAACACCTGTATAGAAAAGAATTCTTTCAGTTGTTGTTGTTTTACCAGCATCAATGTGAGCTGCAATACCAATGTTTCTTACATCGTTAAGTTTATGTGTTCTTGCCATATTCTACTTCCTTACCATCTATAGTGAGCAAACGCTTTGTTCGCTTCAGCCATTCTATAAGTATCTTCTTTCTTTTTGAAAGCAGAACCTTTATCTGTCGCAGCATCCATAAACTCATTTGAAAGACGCTCAACCATTGTTCTTTCATTTCTTTTTCTAGCAGAATCAATTAACCATCTAATAGCAAGTGTTTGCTGTCTTACTGGTCTAACTTCGATTGGCACTTGGTACGTTGCACCACCAACTCTTCTAGATTTTACTTCCATAACAGGCTTAACGTTATCCATTGCCTTATTGAATACGTCAATCCCTTTTTCACCAGATTTCTCTTCAATTCTCTCAAGTGCTGCATACATAATTTTTTCTGCAGTTACTTTTTTACCATCTAACATTACAGCATTTACAAATTTTGTTAAAACTTTTGAACCGTGTACTGGATCTGGCAGTACCGGTCTAACGGGAGCTTTTCTTCTTCTCATATTATTATTTTCCTATAATTTATCTTCAATCATTCACTAATTGATTTACTCAAGTTTTGTCCCCTAAGGTCAACCTTATAAGGTCTTATGACAACACCTGTTTAAAGTCTATCACTAGACTCACTCTCATTTTGCTTTAACTTTTAAAATAATCTAACGACTATTTTTTAGGTTTTTTAGTACCGTATTTAGATCTAGCAACAGTTCTACCGTTAACACCAGATGCATCAAGAGCACCACGAACGATATGGTATTTAACACCAGGTAAATCTTTGATTCTACCACCACGTACAAGTACGATTGAGTGTTCTTGAAGGTTATGACCCTCTCCACCGATGTATGAAATAACTTCAAATCCACTTGTCAATCTAACTTTTGCAACTTTTCTTAAAGCTGAGTTAGGTTTTTTTGGAGTTGTTGTATAAACTCTAGTACAAACACCTCTTCTTTGAGGACAGTTTACTAAAGCTGGTGATTTTGATTTTTTAATCACTTTTTTACGTTCTTTACGAACTAATTGGTTAATTGTAGGCAATACAATTCCTTTCTGTTAGTTTTTGAAATCTGGGCTGGAAACCCCGAAAAAACGCCATTTTAACGTACTTTCGGGGTCTTCAAATTTAGAAAATGGTGCATATTATACCGAAATAGGCTTTAGCTGCTATGATTTTTAAGAGCTAGATATTCTTTATTTATAGCAGATGGGAGGATTTGTTAATGCTTATTCTTTGTTTCAATATATTTCTAAATAATTACAGCTCTCAAAACAAAATCAATAACCTTCTTATCACTCATCTCACAAGGCTTTAAGATTCCATCTTTAATACTCGTATAATAGTTCCCACTTACAATGTCATTACCCCCTAACTCTTCAGCATAAACTTTAATAAGTTTTCCATTAAGCAAGGTATCTTTTATTAAGAGGTAACGTTTTTCATTATAAAAAATATAATTAGCACCATTTGGTAAGGTTTGTAAATTTTTGTGAAAGTCTGTGTTGTTCATGTTTGAATTGTAGCAAATATTTTCACAAAAATAAAAAATATAGCAATATAAAATT
>CACVAR010000411.1:0-8653 GCA_902727905.1 uncultured Sulfurovum sp.
AATGGTGATCACGATTGGACTTGAACCAACGACTTCTTCCATGTCAAGGAAACACTCTACCACTGAGTTACGCGATCGTTTTAAAAAGTGTGCGATTATATTTTTTTTTGACTTAAATCAAGATTACAATCAAAAGTTAGCCACTTGGTTTCCTCAACACTTTTCTATGTTTTACCCTTTGAGCATGTGTTATGGCAATTGCCATAGCATCGGTAATGTCTAAAGGCTTAATTTCTTTTTTAATCTTTAATAAACGCTTAACCATAAAAGCTACTTGTTCTTTATTGGCTTTTCCATTTCCAGTAATGGCTTGTTTAACTTGTAAAGGCGTGTATTCATGGTAGTCTCCAAGATTAAGTAAAATTTTTAAAGTGAGTGCACCACGAAACTGGGCCAATTTTAATACGGTCTGAGGATTATGGGCATAAAAAATATCTTCAATGGCTACTTCATCTATATGATGGGCTTCAAGAATGGTATCTAAACCATCAACCAACTCAAGTATTTGCTCTTTTAAGATATTTTTTTTAAATTTAAGTATTCCTGCTTCAATAAGCTCATACTTTTCACCTCTTAATTCTAATATACAATAACCGAGAACTCGGGTTCCAGGGTCAATTCCTAATATTTTCATTCACACCTTTGTTCACAGTGTGAATAGTTTCATCACACCTTCTTTTAAACCCATATTTTAGCCAACTTTTGATAATATTTAAAGAATTATTCACATTAAGAATTGGAACGTAATGAACATAGGAAACATTGTACTTAAAAAACTTAAGCAAGAAATCAGTAACTCAGAATGGGAACGATATATTAAGACATTAAACTATGATGCGTCAGCCTCTAGATCCAATTTAGCACAATTTTATGCACCCAATATGCTTTTAGCCAAATGGATTAAAACAAAATACCAAGATAAAATTGCTCACCTCTTTGAAGTAGAAGTTGATATACGACCTAAAGTAATTATTTCAGTTGGTAAAGTAAACAGTTTAGAAAAGAATCAACAAAGAGTACAAGCAGGAAGTGAACAAAAAAATCAAACAAAAAGTACCATCTTAAACCCATCATTTACTTTTGAAAGCTTTATTATTGGGGATTCAAATCAGTTTGCTTACACAACAGCCAAATCTGTTTCTGAAAAACCAGGGGCACTTTACAATCCTCTTTTTCTTTATGGTGGCGTTGGTTTAGGTAAAACACACCTTATTCAAGCAATTGGTAATCATCAAATCTCTATGGGTAAAAAAGTTATCTATACCACCTTTGAACAATTTATGAATAAGTTTACCTCTCACCTACGTTCACAGACCATGGATAGATTTCGTGATCACTTTAGGGAGTGTGATGTACTGCTAATTGATGACATACAATTCTTAAGTAGAAAAGAGCAAACACAAGAAGAGTTCTTCCATACATTCAATGAACTTCACCAAGCTAAAAAACAAATTGTTATTACTTCAGACAGACAACCTAATAAAATAGCTGGTTTAGTTGATAGACTTAGAAGTCGCTTCGAATGGGGCTTAATGGCTGATATCCAGCCTCCAGGGCTTGAAACTAAAATTGCCATAATTCAAAAAAAATGTGAAATTGATGGCATTAGCTTAAATGATGAGATCATTAACTTTATTGCCTCAAATATGGGTAACAACATCCGAGAAATAGAGGGTGCCATTATAAAACTAAATGCTTACTCTGGTTTAATGAATCAAAAACTAACCCTTGAATTTGCACAAAATGTTATTAAAGATCAACTTGCAGAAAAACAAACAAATATCACAATTGATGACATTGTAAAAGTAGTCTCAAAAGAACAAAACATCAAACTCTCTGACATAAAATCTAAAAAGAGAACCAAAGATGTTGTGGCAGCACGACGTATTTCTATCTATCTTACTAGAAATCTAACACCAAACTCTATGCCTCAAATAGCCGTTTATTTTGGAATGAAAGACCATACAGCCGTTTCACATGCTATGAAAAAGATAAATGAACTCGTAGATAATGATGAAAACTTCAAAGTATTACTCGAAGAATTCTCTAATAAAATTACTTCTGCACAAACAAAATAAGTTCAAGTAAAGACACAATAAAAAAAGATATAATTCAATAAGTGAAAAGATGTGAAACTTTAACAAAAAAAAAGTAAAGTTTAAATCCCAAAAAACATTACTTCAACAAGGTTTTTCACCTTTTCAACAAGAACTACTACTACTGCTATTTATTATATAAAATAAAAGCAATTAAAAAAGAAAAATGAAGGATAAAAAATGAGGATTCGTGTTAGCAAACCATTAATTGAATCTATACTAATAAACTTACAACCTTTTTTAGAAAAAAAAGATGCCAGTCAAATTACTTCACACATTTTTGTTAAAGCACAAAATAATACTGTAACCATAAAAGCTACAGATGGAGAAATAGGTCTTGTTATTAATTCAGATAATTTAATTATTGAACACGAAGGAACTTTTACAGCTAATGGAAAAAAATTTCTAGATATTATTAGAATTTTAAAAAATGAAGAAATTATACTTGAAACATTAGAAAGTAATTTAAACATAAAACAAAATAAATCAAAATTTAAATTACCTACTTTTAATCCAGATAATTATCCATCTTTTCCAGCAGTAGAAGATAAACCACAAATTACATTGGATTCTATAAATCTAATTAAAAGTTTAAAGAAAATTTCATCAGCAATTGACAATAATAATCCTAAATTTGAATTAAATGGTGCATTACTTGATATTAAAAACAGTGAAACAAAATTAGTAGGTACAGATACTAGACGATTATCAATTTCAACACTTCAAACACAAAATGAAAAAGAATTTTCACTCATTATCCCTAAAAAAGCCATATTGGAAATTCAAAAACTTTTTATGGATCAAATTAATATTTACTATGATGATACAAATTTAATAATTCAAAATGAAAATCATTATTTCTTTTCACGTTTAATTAACGGAAACTATCCAGATTATGGACGTATAGTTCCTAATTTGGAAACAACAAAAATCAATATTACATTACCTAAAAAAGAGATGTTAGAATCTATTAAAATGATTACCACTATTTCACAAGAAATAAAAATCACTTTTAATGAAGAAAGTATTATCTTTAACTCTTTAACAGCAGATAATATTGAAGCAAAAACAGAATTACAAATTCACACAGGATTAAATGAACCTTTTGAATTAAATGTCAATAGTCGATACTTATTAGACTTTATAGCTCAAATAGAAGAAAGTGAATTTCAAATTTTATTAAACGAACCAACTTTACCCTTTGTCTTAAAAAACAAAGAATTTATTACAGTTATTATGCCCATAATCGCATAAAAAGAGGAAAATTATTAATGTCAACCAAATATATTTTTGTTACAGGAGGCGTATTAAGCTCTCTTGGAAAAGGAATTACAGCTGCGAGTATAGGAACACTTTTAAAACATTCAGGGTTTCGAGTAGGTGTTTTAAAACTCGATCCCTATATTAATGTAGATCCAGGAACAATGTCACCTCTTGAACATGGTGAAGTTTTTGTAACAAAAGATGGTGCTGAAACCGATTTAGATTTAGGACACTATGAGCGTTTTCTGGATACCTCATTAACACAAGACAATAATTTTACTACCGGTAGAATTTATAAATCTGTTATTGAAAATGAACGTGAAGGTAAATATCTAGGAAAAACCATTCAAATTGTCCCTCATATTACCAATGAAATTAAAGAGCGTATTATAAAAGCTGGAGAAACCAAAGATATTTTACTCGTTGAACTTGGTGGAACAACTGGTGATATGGAGGGAATGCCATTTCTTGAAACCATACGTCAAATGAAACATGAAATGGGACGAGACAATGTAATGAGCATACATGTAACATTACTTCCATACATTCGTACAGCTGGTGAAATTAAAACAAAACCAACCCAACATTCAGTTCAAGAGCTTAGACGTATTGGTATTACCCCTCAAATGCTTATTTTACGATCAGAAGAGCGTGTTCCTAGTGATATTAAGCGTAAGATTGCATACACTTGTGATGTAGATGAAGCTTCAGTTATAGAAGCCATTGATGCACCAACCATTTATGAAGTTCCTTTAAATTTTATGGCACAAGATATTTTGGATCCTATTGCTAAAGAGTTAAATCTTGGTGAATTAAAGCCTGACATGCAACTTTGGGGTGAATTGGTTCATCGAATTATTCAACCAACTAAAAAAACAACCATTGCCTTTGTTGGTAAGTATTTAGACTTAAAAGAATCTTACAAATCTTTAACTGAAGCTTTAATTCATGCAGGAGCACATTTAGATACTGATGTTAAGATTAAATGGGTTGATTCTGAAAAAGTTGAAAACAATGGAGCAAGACAATATCTAGTTGATTGTGATGGTATTTTGGTCGCTGGTGGTTTTGGTGAACGTGGTGTTGAAGGTAAAATTGAGACCATTAAATATGCACGTGAAGAGAAAATTCCATTTTTAGGAATCTGTTTAGGGATGCAATTAGCCATGGTTGAGTTTTCAAGAAACGTTTTAGGCTTAGAAGATGCTACTTCCGTAGAATTTAATTCAGAAACTGAAAACCCAATTATCTTTTTAATTGATGAGTTTATTGATGCCTTAGGTTCACGACAGGTTAGAACATCCACCTCACCAATGGGTGGAACCATGCGTTTAGGTGAATATGAGTGTGATACCAAAGAGGGTTCAAATTTACGTGAAGCGTATGGTGCTTCAACCATTTTTGAGCGACATCGACATCGTTATGAAGCTAATCCTAAATACAGAGCTGATTTAGAAGCTAATGGTATGGAAATTACAGGTGAATCTAATGGTTTAATTGAAGCTGTTGAGGTAACTGACCACCCTTGGTTCCTAGGGGTACAATTCCATCCTGAATTTACTTCTAGGTTACAAAATCCAAACCCTTCCATTTTATCTTTTGTAAAAAATGCATTAGAAAAATAAGATAAACATCGGTTCGATTTTATCGAACCTTCTCTTCCATGTAGAAGGATATGTATGCTCTACCCTAAAATTACTCCCCAAGAGATAGAACAAAAACTTCAAAGACGATTTTTAAAAGATGGTCATCTCTCTTTAGCCAATCTACCAAAACCCTCAGCTTTTAAAGATATGGACAGAGCCGTAGCAAGAATAGTTAAAGCCATTCATACCAATGAAAAAATTATGCTCATCGGTGACTATGATGTCGATGGCGTAACTTCTACAACTTTAATCAATATGTTCTTTAGAGACATTGGTGTTGAGTTAGAGTGGATAATTCCGAACCGTTTTAAAGATGGATATGGTTTATCAGCAAATTTAATTCCTAGAATTGAAGGTTTTGATTTAGTCTTTACCGTAGACAATGGTATAGCTGCTGTAGAAGCTGCAAGAATGTGTGAAGAGATGGGCATAGATTTAATTATTACTGATCATCATATTGTACCTGCTGTTATTCCTAAAGCATATGCCATTGTAGATCAAAAACAAGCAGATTGTTCTTTTCCTTATGAAGAAGTGTGTGGGGCACAGATTGCATGGTACCTTATAGCTGCCCTTAACAAGGCTTTAAATGCCAATGTAGACATCAAGTCATACCTTGGCTTAGTAAGTATAGCGATTATTGCTGATATGATGCCTCTACAGCATATAAACCGTGCCATGGTTAAAGCTGGTTTACAGCTTCTAAATCGTTCAGAACTTCCAGCTGTAAAAGCATTTATGGAAAAGTTAGACAAAGTTGTGTTAAATGCTGAAGACATTGGTTTTCAAATTGCCCCTGTCTTAAATTCAGCTGGACGGATGGATGATGCCAAATGGTCGGTAGAGTTTTTGTTAAGTACTAATATTTATGATGCAAGGGTACGTTTAGATAGGTTAAAAGATTTTAATGAAAACCGAAAAGCCATTGAACAAAAAATTACCAATGAAGCCATAGCGCAAGTGGATATCAATAATGATGTTTTGGTAGTAGTTGGTGATGATTGGCATGAAGGGGTTGTTGGAATTGTTGCTGCAAGGGTGGGGCGACGTTTTGAGAAGCCTTGTATTGTGTTAACAAAAAGTGAAACAGGAGAGTTAAAAGGTTCTGGTCGTAGTTTTCATGTCTGTAACCTCTTTAAAATCACCACAGCTTGTCGACCTTTACTCAATAAATTTGGAGGACATGAAGCTGCTATTGGTTTGAGTTTAGATTTTGAGAATCTAAAAGCTTTTAAAGAGCAAATTCAAAAAGAGTATCAAGCTGAAAATTATGATGAGCAGTTAATAGACCCTGATATTTTAGGAGAATTAAGTTTTTCACATATAGATTTTGAACTTGTGAATAAGCTAAAAGCTTTTGAGCCATATGGTCAAGGAAATCCAAGGGTAAAGTTTATTAGTTCAAATGTCCTGATTGAGGATGTGAGTGATATGGGGAAAGAGAAAGAGCATCGACGTTTTACTTTTTCTCAAAATGGTATAACACAACAGGCTGTACTTTTTAAAACCAAAGAAGTTTTTCATGTGGGACAAGTAGTTTCTGTTGTTTATGGTGTTAATGAAAATCATTTTAACAACCGAGTTACTTTACAGTTGATGGTTGAAAAATTTTTATAAAGTATTTCTTTTTGAAGTATTTTTATTTTAAAGTATTTCTTTTTGAAATTTTATTCACCTTGTGAAAAGAATGTGACTAAACTCTCCCCAATAAAATAAAGTATTACAATTTGACATGATGCTAAAGTGTTTAAAATAAATTGCCTACAATATGTTTATGTATAATAAAAAGAAAGAACGACTTTACGTCACAGAGCTTATAGAAGATCCAGCAGTAGCTTATCCTGCCTATTATGTTTTGTCAAACTCCATGTTAAAAAATGAGATGCTGCATTATGCACTTATTGTCTTACATACTTTAGATTTTGAACACTATGAACACCCTACTTCTTATGATGATATATTCTCCATGTTTTCAGGTGGTATGTATCCTATTTACAAGGAGTTGTACGTGGTCGGTTACTTTGGAGGAAAGATGATGTATCTTGAATCTGCTGGCTGGAAAGGGATGCCTTGTACCCAAGATGTGTTTAAAATGGAGAATTGGATGGTTTGTTAGGTAAAGGGACTAAGTTTTATTTTTTCTTAAAAGGTTTTTGTTTATTATGTATTAAGCAAAGGGAAATATATGATAAAAAAATTTTACACATTACTTGGTTTACTTCTTCTCTCTACGACTTTTTTACTTTCGGCTGCTATACCTGAGAGTTTAGCCAATGAAATTTCACATATTCCTATAAACAAAGCAAATTATAGTATTCATGTACAGTCTGTTAATTCTAAAATACCTATTGCCTCATGGCGAAGTCATGTAAAGCGCTCTCCTGCCTCTGTTATTAAATTGCTGACTGCCTATTCATCTTTATTAAAATTAGGTTTTGATTATCATTGGGAAACAAAGTTTTTATATACAGGATCTTTAAAAAATGGTCTTTTAAATGGAGACCTATATGTGAAAGCCTCAGGTGATCCTACCCTTGAAACGGATGATGTTTTTGATATTGCTGCACAGCTTAGAGGAGCTGGAATTAGAAGAATCAAGGGAAATATTATTATTGATAGAACACTTTTTAAAGTAGGGTCAAGAAATAGTTCTGGATTTGATAAAAATGTTTACAGTCCTTATAATGCCATGCCTGATGCCATTATGTTTAATAAACGAAAAAGTACTATTTGTATTACACCGAGAAGTAAACGTGCTGGTATTAGTAAAGATGTACCTGATCAAAGTTATAAAGTTGTGAATAAGTTAAGGATGGTTAATGGCTCTTGTAGAGGTAGTCGTGCTTGGCCTAAAGTGAGTATCAAAACCAATGAGTCTCAGCGTTCAACAGTCTTTTTAACAGGTAAACTTTCTAAACGCTGTGGTGAACGAAAGGTCTGTAAGGTTGTCTCTATGCCTCACCGTGCTTTTTATTATGCATTAAAAGATGCTTTACTAAATGAAGGTGTTAAATTTACTGGAACACTTAAGTTAAAAAAAGTACCGAAGAAAGCAAAATATATATTTTCACACTATTCAGATTCTTTGGAGTCAGTTATTTCTGTGGTTTCTAAAAAGTCCGATAATGTTATGGCTAGACAGCTTATGTTAACCATGGGTGCTGTGAGTTTTAAGGGTCCAAGTACAGCTTATAAGAGTCGAAAGGCTATAGAAAATGTACTCAATAAGTATTATATATTAGAAAAAGGAACAACACATATTGATAATGGGTCAGGACTGTCGCGTACTTCTAAATTAACAGCTAAATCTTTGGCAAATTTATTGGATCATGGTTATAAAAACTTTGGACAACGTTGGATGAACACTTTAGCCATAGCAGGAATTGATGGTACCATAAAACGTCGTTTTAGTAACTCTGTGGCTTATGGGCGTGCTTGGATGAAAACAGGTACGATTAGAGGGGTTAAGAACATAGCAGGATATGTTGAGGGAGCTTCTGGAGAACCTTATGTTGTTGTGGTACTGGTTAATGATAAATATTCACGTAAGTATGGTGCTAAGTTAGCCAATTCAGTTATTGAGTGGGTAGCTACCTCTTTATAATGTTTGAAAATAAAGTAGCAGTTATTATTGCAGGAGGAAAGAGC
>CACVAR010000411.1:8753-11797 GCA_902727905.1 uncultured Sulfurovum sp.
TTTTGTGTAAAGGCAACAAACTTTTCAAAGAGTTCAGATCGGTATTTATCTTTATGATAAATCATGTAGAAATGACGTTTACATTCAAAATTACGTAAAGGAACTTGAATAAGTTTTTTATTTTCTATTTCAGAGATTACGGCAATTTTTGAGATACAAGTTAAACATTGATGATTGAGAAGTAAAGATTTAATTGACTCTGTATGTCCAAGTTCTAAAAATATATTAATGTGTTCAACTTTGTCTTTTATGTATTCTAGGAATACTTCACGTGTTCCTGAACCCTCTTCTCGTAGTACCCATTTTCTATCCTGTAAGGTGTCAATAAAACATTCTTTAGCCAGTGTTTTATCCGTTGTTACTACTACCAACTCATCTATACCTACAATCGTTTTAAGTATGTCAGGATCATTGACAACACCTTCAATAAAACCAACGTCCAATTCACCTTCTTTAATGAGCTCGACAATGCTTTTAGTATTTCCTTCTTTAAGTCCCACTTTAACATCAGGGTAGGTATTCATATACGAACAGATAATAGGAGGCATAAGATAATCAACAATGGTGGTACTTGCCCCTACTCTAACCATACCTTTGTTAGCTGTATTTTTAAATTCATATTCGATGTCATTGATTTTTTTTAGAATGGGTGTAACTTCTTTTTCAAAAGCACGACCCATTTCATTTAGGACCAGTTTTTTATTGATTCTGTCAAAAAGAGGATTACCTAAAATTTTTTCAAGTTCTTTAATTGCCATAGAAATAGCCGATTGACTAAGTCCCATTGCTTTGGCAACATTGGTAAGGTGACCTTCTTTTACAACATTTAAGAATATCTCAAGTTGTCGGAGGGTTAATTTATCTTTTTTATCTTTCATAAAAGTATTATATCAAAAAAAACAGCATTTTTTTTAATTGTCATCAAAAAAATTTAATATCTAGTGAAACGGTATAGATTAGATTAAATCTACGCCTTTTTCACCTTTTATCATAGCACCTATCACATAAGCATCGGTGTTGTTACAAATCTCTTCAACATTTTCACCGTCAACAACCAGTACCATACCTACCCCCATGTTAAATGTTCTAAACATCTCTTCTTCATCAATGTATTGTGACATAAATTCAAAAATAGGTAATACTTTAATACTATCTTTTGAAATTTGAGCACGCATTCCTTCTGGAAGTACACGTGGTAGGTTTTCAATGATTCCTCCACCTGTAATGTGTGCTAAAGCTGTGATTTTATCTCTGTTGGCTTTAAACTCTTTTACATAAATACGAGTTGGTTCAAGTAGTGTATCAACAAGTGGTGCACCGTTAAGATCAGAGTCTAAAGACATTCCTAGCTTATCAAAGAAAAGTTTTCTAACCAATGAATAACCATTGGAATGAACCCCTGAACTTGGAAGGGCTAAGATTACTTGCCCTTCTTTAACGTTTGACACAGTATCCATTTCAGAACGTTCTGCTATACCTACAGCAAAGCCAGCTAGGTCAAAATCATCATTAGAGTACATTCCTGGCATTTCAGCTGTTTCCCCACCAACTAAAGAACACTCTGAACGTCTACAACCTTCAGCAATACCAGCAACAACATCTTTTGCATTTTCTGGTACCAACTTTCCTGTTGCATAGTAATCTAGGAAAAACATTGGTGTACCAAAGTTACAAATAAGGTCGTTGACACACATAGCAACTAAGTCAATACCTACTGTGTCAAACTTATTACTCTCAATAGCAAGTTTTAGCTTTGTTCCAACACCATCTGTTGCTGAAAGTATTACAGGTTCTTTATAGCCAGTTGGAAGTGCATAAGCACCAGCAAATGAACCAATCCCTCCGATTACATTTTTATCAAAAGTTGATTTTACATCTGATTTAATTGCTTCTACGAAGTCGTTTCCTGCGTCAATATCTACACCAGCATCTTTGTATGAAATGTTTGCCATGTTTTGTCCTAAAAGTTTGTGATTAAAAAATTGGCGTATTATAGCGAATCTTAACTGTTTAACTTACGTCCGAGTTGTTCTTCTACTGCGTTTACTTTATTTCCTAAACGACCCATAGCCCCATCTCTCCAATCTATTTTTATAGATGAGTAGACACGTCCACAATCTTTTTGAAGTTCTTCGTAGGCTTCATTAATAACAGCCATAACTTCAGCAACGGTTTCACCTTCTATAATGGTTCCCATTGGGGTAAGTTGGTATGGTAAACCACTTTTATCTACAATGTCTAAAACACGTGCGACAAAGGCACTTTTACTTTGGGTTGCTTCGGTTGGAAACATTGAAAACTCTACTAATGCTGACATTTTATATCCTTGTTTGAATTGATGAATCATACAAGAAATAGCGTTTAATTATGATAAAATTAAGAAATATATTTCAGGAGTAGTTTCATGCCTAATGGTAAAACAATATTAATATCTACATTATTATTTATTTCATTTCTTTTTACAGCATGCTTTGATGAAGAAAAGAAAGAGCTAAAACCTTCTAAGGTTCTTTTAGAAGGAACACCGAGTGAAGAAAACTATAAACTTGCACAAAAGTATTTTGCTGAGGGTGAGTATGAGAAAGCATTAGCAGCACATCTTAAGCAATTAACAGAAGATTTAAAATACTATGAAGATGACAGTTTAGAGATTGCATTAAATTACAATGATATAGGTTTGGTTTATGGTACATTAAAAGACTATGAAAAAGCATTGGTCTACTATATGAAAACGATGAAAATAGATGAAGTAAGACTAGACTCAAATAGTACAGAGCGTTCAACAACCTATTTTAATGTTGCATCAGCTCATGAAGGGTTGACCAATTATGATGAAGCGATTATTTATTATGAAAAAGCTTTAGAAATAGATGAAAAGTTACTTGCAAAGAATGATGAAGAGCTTTTAGCACTATATGAGTCATTGGCTGAAGCGTATAAACATGTTTCTAAAGAAGTTTTATCGTTAAAGTACCTTAAAAAAGTTTTACTTTTTAAAGAGCGTAACTATGGTAAAGAAGATGAACGAACAAAAGAGACTAGGG
>CACVAR010000412.1 GCA_902727905.1 uncultured Sulfurovum sp.
TTTCTATCGGAATTTGCTATTTCGAAAAAGAAGAGGATGGAACTACATCTATTAAAATAGGGATTTCTGGTTTTGGTAAGCCTGCTAGAATGAAAAAAAACAGCAAAAAGCTAATCCAGAAACTAGGTATAACACTTAAGGACATAATCAAAGGAGAGTTTGTAGACGAGGTAGTTGCCGATATTAATACCGAAAACAAAGAAGCTTCAGAAGAGGAGTTGGCAGTAAATGCAGCTTTACAGAATAATGCAGAAGAACTGAAAGCTACCGATGATATAGATAATGATCATACAATGTTGGGACAAGTAGCTAAAGAATTTAATAAAGCAAATAAACTGCTGAATAAAGAGGTAATTTCCTTACTCAAATTGGCTAAGTCAGAAGCCGTTATTTATACAGAGCAACATATCCAAATCGCAGAAGAAGCATTTCGTGCTGTAGCAAGTCTGGTAGATAGGTATGAGGAAGTAGCTGTTAAACGTAAAAATCTAGCTAATACAGCTTCTAAAGTAACAGCCTTAAAAGACAATGTAGTCAAGAATGACTTGGTCAAAAAATATGAGACTATTTGGAAAAAAACTAAGCAGGAGTACAGTAAACAAATGGATAAATTTTCAGAACCATTAAAAGTGAAGTTTGATGAACTCGATTCTCTATTAGAAGAGTTACGCCAAGAAATGGCTCAATAATTAACACCCTAAAATGAAATATAATGGCAAATAAAATAGAACAAGCGCTTAAAAAAATAGCTGAAATAAAAAAGATAGTTGTAGGAGATAGTGCTGCTATGGCTATGTTAGAAGTAAAACAAAAAGAGCTAGATAGAATATTAGAAAGTAGAGCAGAGAAAGTCGCTGAAATCATTGATGTAGCTTCAGAATTTTTGCCAGAAGGGTTCTTGGAGGGGCAAAATGAGCTGGAATTAATAGGAGGAGATCCTCCTGGTGGTATATTTGATTTTTTATATAAAGCAGTCAATTCAAAAATCAATCAGTTAGCAATGGCATTGGTTGAAAATGGGCCTAAAATAGCAAAAGAAGGTGTTAAGATAATTATTAGAAATAAATTTTCTAATATTAAGAATGATACAATTGACTCTACACAAGATGCGATTGTTCATTATTATACAGGAGACGGAAGGTCTGTTACTTTAGGTTCCAATACAGTTGAAAGTATTAAAAATTCTGAGGATATAAATAGATATAGGAAAAGAATTGAAGAAGGATTAACTTCAAGTCCTGCTAGTGGATCTGGTTTAGCTGTGGATATGACCTATGAAAGTACGAGAACTTTTCATTTAGGTCGTATGACGATGAGCTATGAGACTGTTTGTAATGGGGGGAACTGTACGACAACTTATACAGTAGATGACAATGGGTTTGTTGATCCTAATGTAGTAGGCTCTTTTTTAGGAGAAGATGATAATGATGGACCTAACAATGAACTAATGGGAATGCCATACGATTATGAAGAAGTTACATGGTCGGAAAATTTCACGAATCCTGGATATAACGTTGGAGCAGATGGCAAACCATTACCTATTACTCAATAAAAAGAGAAACATTGAAAAAAATAATCATTTTACTTTTATTGTTAAGCGTATATATCATTATCAATGAGGAGGCATTTTTTTATGCTAAGCACATAACACCAACGATAGGGAGTTCCTTACCATTTGATTTTACAGTTGATTATTATGAGGCAAATTATCACCTTCGAGATAAAGAGGGAATATATGCTATTGTTTTTTCAGGGGGGACTTTTCCTACAGGCTCTCCTCCTCCTAATAAGGAAAAAGTCAATGTAATAAGTTTGAATGCTCTTTATTGGACAAGTGATAGACTTATAATAAGTGTTTCGCTAGAAGGTGGCATTAAATTGATAGAAATTAAAGGTTATGTATCCGATGGATATGTAAGTGAGTATGATTTTGTTACCGATCAAGAATTGCTTGTAATGGATGATAGGGTCGAGTTTGATTCCCCTCCGACAATAATAAAATATTGGTACCTAATTGGTTCTCTTTATTTAATAATATTGTTGTCAACAATGGGGCGTGTGATTTACTCTAGCAAGGCGGTTAATTAAAAGGAAGACAATTACGGAGCTAAAATTAGTTTGCTTTAAACTGACTTTAGCTCCATATTTATAATGAATAGTTTTGACTTGATTTTCATCTATTCAAAACAAAAAAACTAGCCACGGAACCCTTTCCCTTGAGCAACCATTTCAGCATATGCTTTGGCAAAATAAGTTAAAATAACATCTGCACCCGCTCGTTTGATAGACATCAACATTTCAGGC
>CACVAR010000413.1 GCA_902727905.1 uncultured Sulfurovum sp.
ACAACAATAATCCCTATAATTTCTTGAAAAGAGAGAATGGATTTGTGTCTTTCATGATTATTGACAGAGGAATACAACCGTAGCTCCTTGCTCTTTTAAACTTGAAATGGATAATTGTTGATTGGTTGTTTTGATTTTAAAGTTTTCATTAGGCAGGTATTTACATCTTTTAGGAACATAGAAGTTGGCTTTTAGGGGTACATTGGCTTTAAGTCTAAAACTCTGTTTTTTGTTATTGTTTTTCACCTTGTGAACCCAGCCATTTGAGTCTATAAGATGAGGTGAACGATTGTTCTTATCTAAAACAAGTTTATATTTTCCACTAGCATCTAAGCTAACATAGCTAGAATTGTTGTCAAAATTATGTCCAGCAACCCCTTTACTTTGGGCTATATCAATGTTTATCTTTTTATCAAAACGCATTGTCCTTAAAAACCCTTGGTTTCTAATTTCAAAACCATTAGCTATTTTTCCTAAGGCTGTTCGGTAGAAGCCTTGTCCTTTTTTAATGTATTGTGAGGCATAGAGTTTAGAGGTTTTTTGTTTGACAGCCCATTCATATACTTCTTTTAGTGAATTAAATGAAGCAAGTTTAGAAGCAATATAGAGATGGTAATAGATATTGATGGGTTTAATACGATATGGTTTTTCTGTCATTTTAAAAGTTTCTATAACATTACGGTAACCCCAAAAAGGACCTAACCAATTGTTGGTATAAACATTTTCATTTTGTTGACCCGTATAGATTTGCCAGTATTCATCATGTTGAAGACCAAATGGTGCAACATAATTAAGGGTAGGGTGTTTCTTTTGTATGGTTGTGTCTCCACCATTCATGGTGAGAATACCATTCTTCTCAACATATTCAAGTACTTTTTTAGTGGGTTGACAGTCCCCTGTCCAAAACAGTATTTTTTCTTTTTGTTTTGATCTTGGTGCAAAAGAGAGCGCATATTTTATACTGTCAATGGTTTCTGTTTTTAGGGAAAACTTATAGTTTTTAATAGGAAGATGATAATGTTTCTCAAATTTTGAATATCTAACTTCTTTTTGTAAAAGATCTTTCCAATGGAATGGATGAGAAAATGTATGACTTGCTGGTTCAATCCATGGAATCTGGTAGAGTTCTCGTGCTACCTCTTCCATACGTGTTGTGAGTTCGGGAAAAAGGTTTTCCATCTCTCCTTGGATCAGTGAAATGGTATGAGGAATCTGATATTTATGATAAATGTGTTCAATTAAGTACTCCATTGATAAAGACTCTTTTTGCATACGTACAAATTCAACAAAACCATCACCATCTATATGTGTAAATAAAATTCGTCTACCTGCTTCTGTTGTAGGGTCAGGCATAGGAATGTCATCAAACTTTAAGGCTTCTTTTATGAATTGATAGGGATTTACTGTCCAGTGACTTACATCATCAATGCTAATTAAAAATGAAGTGTACAGAGCATAGCCACCCCATGGAGTGATTGCCATGGGCGTTGTTGTTTGATTGTTTTCATAGTTTACTTTAAGTACTTCTTTGGCACTTTCTGTGCTTAATAGCTCTTCAAAATGACTCCCTTTATAAGGAATTTCATAAGGTGCATATGAGGCGTTGTAGTTAACTTGCATATGATTTGTTAATTTATTTTTATTTTTTTCTTTCTTGAGTCCAAAAGCTTTAAGCTGCTCATTTTGACCAAGGTAGGAGAAGTTGTCAAGAAAAAGAACCCTAATGTTTTTTTCTTTAGCTTTTAATGCCCATTCATAAAGTTTAGCGTTGTTTTTGGTTTCTCCCCCTACCCAAATGATGACCGAATGGTATCGGTCTTCAATACGCCTAGGAAGTTCTTTGGTTGAAATATCATATAAAATAGGTACATAACCATAATGCTCAATCGGCATTGAGATTGCAAGGTGGGCATTTGAGTAAATTGGGTTTTCTTCTAGAAAGACTGATTGGTTTAGTAAGATTAGAACATCACGTCGTATACGTTCAACATGACACTCTCCTTGTTCTTGAAGTAGCCCATCGGTAACATACGGAATAATGCCTAATTTTTTTACTTTTCTGGCAATCTCTAGGCGTGTTTTAGTAGATTTTTTACTGTACTCTATGGAGATGGCTTGTAGTCCGTACTCTTGAGCCTTTTTAAAGGTGTCAAGTAACCATTTATGGTCAGCTTTAGGAACCATGCTGTAACGCTTTTTGGCATGATTATAACGTCCAATAAGACTTTCAGCCACGATGGCATTAACATCTTTATGAATTCTGTCTAAAATCTCAAATCCACGATTAAGGATAATTTCTGAATGGGGGTATTTTTTATGTAATTTTTTAATAAACGAAATCAATGCTCTTTGTTGACTTTTAAATAGCTTTTTATCTTTTGCAGTAACATGATAAGCGTCCATAGTGTCTAAGAAAAAATGACGATAGCCCATTTTATGTAGTTTGGTAATACGCTCAAATATAAATGTTTGATAAGCCTCATTTGTTAAGTCAGCAATTAATGAGTTCCATGTTTTATTTTTAGAGAGTACCCATGACGCTTTGTATGGTGTGGAGGTCTTTCTCCATGGCTCTATTTCTCCTACACTAACATACGCAACCATTTTTTTAGGGTAACGCATGGCATAGATACTGTCAATTGAGTCAGCTTCCACAACTACTTTGTCATAAAAGTTGATGAATCTATCATCTATGTTTTTACTATAGATAAAAGCATAGCGTTCACTTTTTTGTTCCTGTGCGAATAGTCCTGAAAATAGTATCAGTAGAAGTAATACTATTTTATTGCAGCATAAAGGTTTTATAATCCAACTCCTGTAAGATATTATTAAGTGTTTGAATACTAGCTACAAATAAAATAAGTAGCGTAATACTGTATCCATAACCGTAAAAGTAAGGCCCTAACTGGATACTTATCCAAGTTAACAGAGCATTGAGTAAAACGAAGGCAAGGGTATAGAGTAGGGCTTCTTTTTGTCGGTCTAAATAGTAGAGATAGGCTAAAATAGACATGAACCCTAGCTGTAGCTGAACCCCAATGACATCCACATAGAAAAGGGGAAGGTAAAGTTTAGGTAAAGAAAAAAGTTCAAATAGTTCTTCTGCACTTAAGAAGAGTAAAATATTGAACATCCCTTGTATAAAGAGTATCTCATGAATACTTTTAGTTACAGCTCGAATCATTCCATCTTTATGATATTTAATCTGTTTAAGTGTTCCATGTTTGTTAATGGCACGGTAAAACTTTTCGTAAGAGCTGGCAAAGTCAACTTCAAGTCTAAAAAAGAAGACAGCCATTCCGGGAATAATAGAAAGATAGGCTAAAAAGATAGGGAAATCATAGACCATAGAAGCATGTAGCTTATCAATCACCATATAGCCAACAATAGGAGAAAACCAAAAAAGAACTTTGTCAATCCAAATAGCAATGTTATAGAACATACCAGAGAAACCAAGTTTCCAATAAAACTCTCCAAAGGTCTGTTTAAAAACATCAAAACGGATAAAGCGTTGATTAGCTTTGTTGTAAGATGGATAGTAGTAGATAATCCCTAAAAAAAGAAGAATGAAAAGTAAAGAGTTTCCAATAATAAAGGAGATTAATAAGCCTTCTAATCCAAAATCTCTAAGGAGATAAGCACAAAGATAGACTAGAGCATAACCGAGTAGATAGAAAATGATAACTTGCTTATAGAGTTTTAAACTGGCAGCCAAAATGTTAGCAACCCAAACACAAGAGAGTACAATAAACATGGTGGTGTAGAGCAGCACAAAGAGGTTTGATTGTGTGTCAAAAAGAAAAATAGCTAAGGGAAGAGCAATTAAAAAGCCCCCAGCAATCGTTAGAATAATAGTACCAATAAAGTTTGGTAAGATTAGATAGTGTCTTCTTTCATACATTCTATCAGCAACAAAACGGGTAAATGGAAGTTGGAAGAATCCAGTATAGACAGAACTAATTGCTAAGGCTGAGACATAAGTAACAGAAGCTCGTAGCATAGTTTGTGTTGGATCCTCAGTATGGTAAAGGTAAATGTTAGAAAGACCAATACCCAAAATGATAATCATGGAAATTACCCATGGACCAGAACTTAAAACAGCAGAGTATCCAAAGGTTTTAAAAACAGAAACTAAAGATTTCTCTTCGAGAATTTGTTTAAGTTCAAATCCTATTCCTGCCATGGCTTCCCCGATGCTTGTTCTGATGAATTTTCAAGTTTAGAAAAGGTGTCATCATAGATTTTTTGATAGTTGTTTAAAAAGAGTTCCTGTGTATAGAAAGTATTCACTCGTTTAATCGCAATATCTTGCGCTTCAAGCCAACGCTCTTCATTGGTTAGCAGTTCAATATAGCCTTTTGCGAGGTCTCCTACATTCGCAATTTGACAAACAGATCCAGCTGATCCTAAAGCTTTGTCTGCAGGGTCTTCTCCTCCATAGACTAACTCTTTACAAGAACCAACATCTGTAGCAACACAAGGTACGCCAGCTGCAAATCCTTCTAAAATAACCAAAGGCATACCTTCACTAATGGAAGTTAAGGTTAAAACACCACTTTTTGGTAAAATATCTGCAATATTTTGAAAACCCAAAAACTTTATGTTTTCTTCTACCCCAATGATATCTATAAGTTCTCTACACTCTTGGGCATAGCCTTTTTCTTCATCATCTGGTCCAACAATCCATGCTTCAACATCTGGTATGGTTAGCGAGACTACCCTAATGGCACGAATAAATGTTTTAATATCTTTAATGGAAACAACTCTACCAATTAAGGTAATAACTTTGGGAATACCTTCTGGACGATTCTTTAGAGTAGCTCCTAGTTTGTGAACATCAACACCATTGGGAATAACAGTACATAGGTCAGGGTTTGCACCATAAGCTATTTGTGTCTCTTTTGCAACACCAAAAAGAGAGAGAATAGGGTTTGCTTTTTCATAACTCATTTTTCCAATACCCTCAAAAAAGCGTACCCACATACTTTGAATGTAGTTATCTTCGGCTGATTCTCTAAACA
Source organism: uncultured Sulfurovum sp. (assembly GCA_902727905.1). Lineage (GTDB taxonomy): Bacteria > Campylobacterota > Campylobacteria > Campylobacterales > Sulfurovaceae > UBA1140. The sequence goes on from CACVAR010000413.1 coordinate 5,022, forward strand.
GGTTTAGTTTTTTGTAGTGGTTTAGGGAAGATGAAATAAGGTCAATTTTTCGTTCTTTTGTGTAGATACCATGCTCGGTTAAAATAAAAGGTTTTCCTGTATCATGAGCAACAATGGTTGCTAAAAGACCAGCATAACCTGTTGAGGGAGAGTGGAGAACACGTCCTTTGTCTTTAACTACTTTTGCAAGTTGAGCGACTTTCCAAATAGGAATGTGTATGCTTCTAACTGTCCAAAAGTAATCTAAAAATGGTATTTCACTACAGTTTAAAGTGTTTTTATTAGAAATGAAGAACCATGCCTCTCGACTAAATAAAAACTCTGATTCGGTAATTTTTTTAAGATAAAAATCCAAACTTTTTACCTCTTTTGGAAAAGATACTTTTCCATCATCATTTCTAAACCATTGGTATAGTTTTTCAAGCTCTTCAAAGTTTTCGGGGTTACCATTAATAGCTTTGATAGGTGGTTTTTCTTCTTCATCAAACATAAAAGTTTCTACAACATAGACAAGATTATCAGGGAAGGGGAAAAGAGGTTTAGGAGAGTACTCCTCTCGTTTACTTCCAATAAAAACAATCCCAAATTTGTATTGAGGTAGTCCAGCCATAAGCTGTGCAATCCATGACGAAACACCCCCTCTTACATAAGGATAGGTTCCTTCAGAAGGAATAAGAATATCAGGTTCCCCTGTGTCATGAATTACTTTCATTGTTTACCCCACATTTGAACTAAAGGCTTTAATCGCAAGTCAATGTTGAATTCATCTTCTATAATATATTGTGGGATTTCACGATATTTTTTTTGACCATATTTTATTTCTGCTAGAAAAGTGTAAAGGGCTTCTTTGGGTACACCTAGTTGCATGGCTTTAAAAAAAGCACTCTCAGCATCCTCTAACTTACCATTAAAAAGATGAATTTTTCCAAGTAAAATAAATGAAGAGGGATTGTTCTCATTTGCTTTTAAAAGTGTTGCTATTTTTTTGGTATAAAAACCACTCAGTTGTTCATTTACCACACCATGAAAAATAAATTGCCAATAGGTTTGGGCTAACGTAAAGGTTACATCTTCAAGTTCTTTTGGGTCAGTTATTGTTTGTATTTTATCTTGTAAACTTTTGATTCTATCATTTAAGTTTTTTTCAAAAGTAGCAGCAAGGGCAAAGGCATAAAGTCTTGTTTCATCTGAACTGTCCGATAAAAAGAGTTTGATTCTTGCTATATTACCTTGAGCATTGTTCTCATAAAGTATTTTTAGCGATTTAATTTTTTCATCAGTCGATAAGGAGTCCTGCTGGTGACCTTCCATAATAAGAACTCCTTCTTGAAACTTACTATAGACAATAGGAAACTCAGCAACTTGTTCCTCAAAATATACAGTTTCATAGTTAGGACGACTTAGACGATGTGTTGCCCATGATAACCCAAAGAGCATCATAATAACCGTTAAAAGTACGCCTATAAAAAGTAAACCAATATTGAGTACAATAAAAAAAAGAAAAATCTCTTTTTTGTATTGCCTATACTTTTTAGGTAAGAATTGAATAAGTAAAAAAGAGAGAATGAACCAGAAAACAACTTCTACGAAAATAAATAAGAGAATTAACTCTGTAGAGTTTTGCTGCATAAGTATGTAGTGGATGGTTTCAAGGTCAATTAACTCATTCACAAGCATATTCCTTAAGAAGGTTGTTAAAGTTTCTTACTGAAATATGTTTTTTACGTAAGCCTTGATAACTCTTTTCGCTAAGATGTGCTTGTAAACCTTCTTCAAGCATAGAAACTCTTAGTTGACCTTCTATCTCTTCAAGTCCTTTATCTACATCGCTAATGGTATTATGTATACCAGCACTGGAAACAAAAGGAAAAAGAATTAGGTGAATGTATTGGTTAGCACATTTAATAGAAACATATTGATCCAATACTTCAAAAAGTTCATTTTCATAAAGAAAGTCTTCTATCTCTTTGTCAAGATACTTACTTTTGGTATAAATGGAGTAAATTCGGCTGTCAATGTTGTAATCTTTTAAAATATTGGAAAGTCTAATAACTTCTAGTTTAAAGTCAACAATATCTTGGCGTTCATGTTGTTCATCCTTTAAACCAATTTGCTCTCCTTGTTTCGCTCTAATTTCATCAAGTGAAGCACGCTTTTTATATTCTGTCCATATATAGTTAAAAACCACATTGATTTTTAATAACGTATCTTGATTGTAGTATAGAAATGGAATATCTTTAACAATAAGTATGGCAACAATGGTACTTCGTTTATCTAAAAACGGAACGGCATAAATATAGGCAGTTTGTGCTTCATCTTCTAAGTCACTAAGATACATTGCTTTTTTTTGTAGTAAAACTTCTTCAATAAGTTTATCACCAGCTTCTACTGTGGTATTTATATCTCCAACTGAAGCAAGTGAGCGTTCTAAAGAACCTCGCTTGACCCTATAAATCATAGCAGCGTTAACAGAGAAAAACTTTTTTAGAACTTTGAGTGTATTTTTAGCACTATCTTCTGCTGTATTATGGTCAGAGCTTTCTAAAATTTCTGAAATAACAAAACGAAAAGAAGCAGGCTGAATAATGTAAATAGACTCTAGCTTATCATGTGAAATTTTTAAGGTAAAAAAAGCATTGGTTAACTCTTTAAGTCTTAACTGTAAATAGTTATTTTTAATTTTATATTTATCCATCTCATCATGTAAGTTTGAGAAAAAAAGTCCAAAAAGAAAAACGAAGAAAAGATTTTCTAGTAAAATAGAGGTGAAAAAATCATTACCATGATAGAAAACAAAACTCATAATAGCAAAGCTTATCCACATAATCAGCCCCATGTTAAGTCCATAAAACAAGGTTACAATGGCAAGCCATAAAATCATAAAAGAAAAGTTGGCATTGACCAATAGAGGATCAGAACTGTCAACGTAGTACCCAACACTTCCTATAATGAGCGTAAAAATAATAACTTCAAAAGCTTGAAGGAGAGGTGACCGTCTTTTTAATGTCATGGTATCAGTTGATAAATTGAGGTATTAGATCTTTGGCAATTTCTTGTGCAACAACACCTATAGATTTATGTCCCCATGCACTTTTAGCACCCACGGCATTAAATATAATATTATTATTTGAAAGGTCAATAACTTTAATGGTATAAGAAACCACAGGTTCAGCATCAATGCCAGTTTTATATTGCCACTCTTGTACATTTCCAGTAATAAGATAGTCAGCTTTCATACTTTTTGCTTTTTCTTTCTGGATAGTAAAAAGATCTTTTTTACTTTTCTTTAATGTAATATCATCTGAACCATCAATAAGTGAATGTATGGCTATATTTTGTTTAGAAAGGACAGATTCAACAATACTTGCTGCACGTAGTCCAGCCATTGGTGTTTCGGTATAGTTCCAGAATGAGGCTATGGCATAAGTTTTATTACTGGATAAGAGAGCAGGTTTTTTATGAGTAATAGATGAACAAGCTGTAAATAGTAGTATTGAAATTAAAAAAGTGACTTTTTTTAACATATTTGAAGACTCCCTAAAAAACATATTTAACTATTTAATTTTAAGTTTTTACACTTAATGTTTAAGGGTTTTAAAAATAAAAGTACCTATCTAAGGTACTTTTATAAGTTTTTTAAGCAGTTTATGGCTTTAAGCCAATGATTATTATTTTATTTTGTGAAGATGAATTATTCTTCTTCACTGTCTTTAATCTCTTTTGGATCCATGGTCAGCATACTTGTGATTCCAAGAGCTTCTTTAATTTTACCTTCAATCTCATCTCGAAGTTTAGTATCTTCTTTAAACTTGGCTTTAACATTTTCTTTACCTTGTCCCAGTTTTCCTTCACCGTAAGAGAACCAAGCTCCAGACTTGTCAATGATGTCCAGTTTTACACCATAATCAACCAGCTCACCTTCTTTAGAGATACCTTCACCAAACATAATGTCAAACTCTGCTTGTCTAAATGGTGGAGCAACTTTGTTCTTAATAACCTTCGCTTTGACACGGTTACCAATTTGTGCTTCACCTTGTTTAAGCGTCGCAATTCTTCTAACATCAATTCTTACAGAAGCATAGAACTTAAGTGCATTACCACCAGTTGTTGTTTCAGGACTTCCGTAACCCATCATTCCAATTTTCATACGAATTTGGTTAATGAAAATTACCGTGGTGTTTGTTTTGTGTAAAACACCTGTGATTTTTCTAAGGGCTTTGGACATAAGACGTGCTTGAAGACCTACTTGCATATCTCCCATTTCACCTTCTATCTCTGCTTTGGGTGTCAATGCTGCTACGGAGTCAATAACAATTAAATCTACAGCACCAGAACGTGCTAAAGTTTCCAGTACATCCAGTGCCTGTTCTCCAAAATCTGGTTGTGAAACCAAAAGGTTTTCTACATCTACCCCAAGATTTTTAGCATAAAGTACATCTAAGGCATGTTCAGCATCAATAAAAGCACATACTTTTCCATCTGCTTGAGCTGAAGCTGTTACTTGTAAGGCTAACGTTGTTTTACCTGAACTTTCAGGTCCATATATTTCAACAATTCTTCCTTCAGGTACACCACCAATTCCCAGTGCCATATCAAGTCCTAGAGAACCTGTACTTATGGCTGCAAGGGGTTCAATTACTTTGTCACCAAGACGTACAATCGTACCTTTACCGAAGTTTTTGTCAATCTGTTTCATCGCCATATCTAAAGCTTTTTGTTTGTTTGCATCCATAGTTACTGACATCCTTATGATCCTTAAGTTATAAAATATTATCACTATTTTAGTAGGTTTTTGTTGATAGACCTAGAAATATGTCAAATTGTCATATTTTTTATAAGGGCTCTAGAGTCTACTGAGTAACTCACTTTTTTTAGTATTAAATTCATCACTGGTTAATGCTCCTGCATCATGTAACTCTGCGAGTTTTTGAATTAACTCAATGATGGTACTAGATGATTGTTCTGTCATGTTATTGTTTGATGATGTTCTTTCTTGAAGGGGGCTAGCTTCTTCAAATGAAGAGAGAACCTCTTGATTGATATTTGTTTCATGGTTAAGGTTGTTTTCTATGGGTTGGGTAAAGTTGGGTTGCGCAAAGTTAGTTTGTGGCGTAGGGGGAATACCTGCACCTGAAACAATGGGTAGGGTTGCAACTGAAATGGTTCCATATTGACTGCTAAAAGTAAGGCTACTATCGCCTCCTTGTTGTTGTGAAACACCTGAAATATTGTTGTCAAGGGTATCATAAACGGTTGTTTCTCCATTCAATTCCACAGCCAGTCTTTGTGGAAATACGGCGTAACGTATGTTGTTTTGTCCACCAGAGCTAAAAGGCATACCTAAATTGGTAGGCCACCATTGATTACTTCCTTTGGTTCCTGCTGGAATAACTGGAAATATAGTCATGGTGGCTAAGGCATTGGCGATTTCAGTACAGAGGTTATCGACGGTATTTTTAAGACCATTGTTAAACATGTCACCTACCATGGTCATGCCACCTTGCATCCATTGACCTCCTCCACCAAGTTCTGGAGAATTAAATTGGGCCATTGTTCCTCCTCCATTATTGACAGCCACAATCATGTGAATGACAGCATCTGAACTTAAATTGTATCGGTTACTAAGGTCGTTAACGAGGTTTTGACCTTCTTGAGTTAGTTTTTGCATGGGGTAGTTCCTTTAGTTCTAAGTACCTAGACTTAGGTGTTTTTTATTATACAACAATACGCATGATTAAACAGCATAGTATTGAATATATTTTCATCAATATTTGTAGGCTATTAGGAAAAAATAGACTATAATATGGTCTAAAATTATTTTTAATCTTCTCTATTTAGGACAATTATGAAACGCTATAAAATTATTCATCGTACTTATTATAATTACTCAGAGGAAGTGACCTTGGGTAGACATCAGTTGTTGTTACGTCCCAGAGAAGATTACGAATTACGCATTGAATCTTTTCATTTAAAAAGTAACCCAGGGGTGAAAATATTTTGGAACAGAGATGTGGAAGGAAATTCTCTTGCCATTGCCAACTTTAACCAAACAACCCAACAACTTTTTATTGAAAGTGAAGTGATTATTCAGCAGTTTAATGAGTCTCCCTTAGATTTTATGGTCGCCAATTATGCCATAGAGTATCCTTTCTCATATAAGGATTTTGAGCATGTTAGCCTTTTCCCTTATATGACACTACCTTCAAAAGAGACAAGTAGCATATTAAATGCGTGGATTTCTAATTTTTATGAACAAAGCGAAGCGATTCAGACCTATAGCTTGTTACAAAGATTGACCAAATATATCTACCATACGCTTGTTTATAAAAGTAGAGAAGAACCTGGTGTACAAACGGTTGAAGAGACTTTGGCGTTGGGTTCTGGCTCTTGTCGTGACTTTGCATTACTGTTCATGGAAGCTGTGAAGTGTTTGGGTTTAGCTTCACGTTTTGTCAGTGGTTATCTCTATGCCCCTCTGATGGTCGAAGAGGTTGGCTCAACCCATGCTTGGGCTGAAGTTTATATCCCCGGCCCAGGCTGGAAAGGTTTTGACCCCACCATAGGTGAGATTGTTGGTTCTGACCATATTCCTGTGGCTGTGGCACGACTCGCAGAGTCTGTCCCTCCCATTTCGGGTACTTTTTCTGGTAGTGCTAAATCCACCATGGATGTGGGGGTATGGGTAAGTGCGTGTTAATACACTCAATATCTTAATATTTATACAATCTGAGCAATCAGTAGCGTAGATT
>CACVAR010000414.1 GCA_902727905.1 uncultured Sulfurovum sp.
ATATAGAATATACTGGATTAAAAATAAAGTTTTTGTATTTATGGAAGATTATAATAATAAATATGAAAGTACGTATGATAGTTTACTTTCCAATATTGAACTTTCCCCCTCTTGATGAAAAAGAGGGATTGTAGTTACTTGTAATAAAAGTGCATGTAATCTAAACTTCTAAGCCATGATACTTTCTATAAACCTTTCTAATATGATCTGGTTTCATCCCTCGAAGTTTCATTTCTGCTCGTTCTTCTGCAACATGTTCTTTTTTAATGCTTACGAGCATTTCCCATCTTTTGATTAAAGCACTTTTAACTTTTGTACTTAACTGATCATTATATTCAGAAGGCTCTAACGATTTAATCTGTTCTAATTCTTCTTCTGGGTGTGTCTTATCCACTTCTACAAACTGTGTCCAGTAGGCTTCAAGTACAGCTTTTAACTCTTTTGCGTAGTCACCTTCATAGTCAGGAAAAGTTTCTACTAGAGAATTAACAATATCTTTCACTTCATTGTTTTGTACAATCTCTAACTCTTTTTCAAAAGTTTCTAACTCTTCTTCATATTCAGCAGCATCTTCATACAGTGCTGCAATTTTTCTACTGTTTTCACTACGATCGTTGTTAGTAGTACTTCTAGGTGCATCTTCTGCTATCCCATAAGACGCCTTAAGGTCTGCCATTTGTAGTTCTAATAAACGTGTTTGTGCTTCATCAGCCATATTATTGGTACTCCTTTTAATAACTCTACTTAATTATATAATTTCTGATTATAAGTGGTTCTAATTAAAAAATTATATCAATAAACACTTATGAAGTCTTTAACTTTATATTATCATTTGGCGATGTTTTCAAAATGTGTATTTATGTTGAGTGTAAAATTTTCTATGCCTTTTTGGATTGACCACCAGTTTTTATATTGGGCATCATAGTAAGGTTGTGTTACTTCAGTAAATTCATCTTTATCTTCAAATATATTAACACACCAATCAAAAGTAATATTGTGGCTTTTAAGTGCCTCAATACTCAGTAAAGTATCATTAATGCATCCAAGTTTTGAAGGGGTTACCAAAAGTGTTTGAAGATCCAACTCTTGTGCTAAGTCAATCATTTTATATTCTTGGGTAATGGGAACCATTAGTCCACCAGCACCTTCTATAATGAGTAAATCACAGAGTTTCTGGAGTTCAACTATTTTCGTTTTAATGATTTCAATGTTAATTGTTTTTTCTATGTCAGCACAAAATGGAGCAGCTGGAAGCTTAAAGGTATAAGCTGTAATGTCTTTTGACTGAAGGTCTTTAAAGGCTGGATTATACTTTTGAACACTTTCTAATAGGGCTTTGGCATCTAGTGGCTCTGTATCTACTCCTGTTTCAACAGGTTTACAGGCACCAACAGAAATACCTTGCTTAGAAAAGCTTTCTATAAGTTTTTGCGTTGTATAAGTTTTACCAACGTTAGTATTAGTAGCTGTAACAAAAAGTGGTTTCATAGTTAAACTCCAAAAAATTTATTGGAATTCTAACATAATACTGCTATACTAATTAAGTAACAAACGACAGAGGAAAGATCTTGCCAAATATACAAGAAGAACTGGAAACTAAGTTAGCGTTGGGTGAACCAACGCAATACAAAGTACTATTACATAATGATGACTATACGAGTATGGAGTTTGTAGTGGAAGTTTTAATGCATGTATTTCATAAAAGTTTACGCGACTCAGAGAAAATTATGTTAGAAATTCATCAAGCAGGAAAAGGTGTTTGTGGTATTTTTACGTATGAAATAGCTGAAACTAAGGTACATCAGGTAAAAACATTGGCTAAAAGTAATGGATTTCCACTTTTAGCAACGATGGAAGAAGTATAGTTAAAGAAACATTTTTGAAGGAGACAAAATGATAAGTATAGAATTAAACAATATTTTCAGGGACTCTGTGCAGTATGCAAAAGCAAATAAACATGAGTATTTGACTTTAGAACATATCTTTTTAACAATTTTAAAAAGTTCTACAGGAGAAGAGATACTCAAGTCAGCTGGTGCAGATGTTGAGGAAATGAAAGAACTCATTTTAGAGTATGTTGAGACAAGTAACCCTGTTATGGAAACTTTAGAAGATGGTAAAGACCATAATCCTTATGAGACAGTTACCCTTTCTAATGTTATGAATGACATGGTATCGCATATTAATGCATCAGGTAAAGCAGAAGCACAGATTGGTGATTTACTGGCATCTATTTTTACGCAAGAAGAATCATATGCTTATACGGTTTTAATACATGAAGGTGTGAGTCGTTTAGATATTTTAGAAGTTATATCTCATTCTACAACAGCTGATGATACAAGTACAGAAGAGGAAGATGAGTCAAATCCAAATCTGAAAGCCTTTACAACAGAGTTAGTTGAAGTAGCAAAATCTGGTAAAATTGACCCAATTATAGGACGTTCTGAAGAGATTGATAGAGTAATGCAAACACTTTGTCGTCGTAAAAAGAATAATCCTCTTTTAGTTGGTGAACCAGGTGTTGGTAAAACAGCCATTGCTGAAGGCTTAGCACTTTTAATTGCAGAAGACAATGTACCAGAAGTATTGAAAGGTTCTTCTATATTTGCTTTAGACTTAGGCGCAATGATTTCTGGAACAAAGTACAGAGGTGATTTTGAAAAACGCTTAAAAGGTGTTTTGACTGAGATTCAAACGGTTAAAAAATCAATAATCTTTATTGATGAGATTCATACCTTAGTTGGTGCTGGTGCAACTTCTGGTGGTAGTATGGATGCTGCTAACTTGTTAAAGCCTGCATTGGCTAGAGGTGAGTTAAAGTGTATTGGTGCAACAACTTTTGCTGAGTTTAGAAATTATTTAGATAAAGATAAAGCACTTTCTCGTCGTTTCTCTAAAATAGATATTGATGAGCCTTCAGCAGAAGATACTTTGGTTATTTTAAGAGGTATCAAAGAGAAGTATGAAGCGTATCATAAAATTACTTTCTCAGATGATTCATTAAAAGCAGCAGTAGAGTTAAGTGTTAAGTATCTACACGATAGATTTTTACCAGATAAAGCGATGGATATTATTGATGAAGTAGGTGCACACTTTATGTTACGTGATCAGAAAGATGTAAATGTAACACGTGAAGATATCGAAACTTCAGTAGCACGTATGTTAAAACTTCCGTCAACAGTAATTTCAAGTGATGATGTTTCTAAATTAAAAGATATGTCAGATGAGATTAAGTCTAAGATTATTGGTCAAGATGAAGCTGTTGATACAGTGGTTCAGTCAATTAAACGTTCATATGCAGGATTAAATAAAGAGAATTCTCCAATAGGTTCATTCTTATTTGTAGGACCTACAGGCGTTGGTAAAACAGCTTTGAGTACTGAATTAGCTGAAAGTATGGACATCCATTTTGAGCGTATTGATATGAGTGAATATATGGAGAAACATGCACTTTCACGTCTTATTGGTGCACCTCCTGGATATGTTGGTTATGAACAAGGTGGATTGTTAACTGAGATGGTTAAGAAGAATCCACATATGGTTTTACTTCTTGATGAGGTTGAGAAAGCGCATCCAGATATTATGAATATTTTACTTCAAGTAATGGATGGGGCTAAATTAACAGATAACAATGGTATGGTAAGTGACTTTAAAAATGTTGTACTGATTATGACATCAAATCTTGGTACAAAAGAAGCCAATGTAATGGGCTTCAATAAAGATGTTTCTAAGAAGACAGACAATGCTTTAAATGATTTCTTTTCTCCAGAATTTAGAAACCGTTTAAGTGCTGTTTTAACCTTTAAGCATTTATCTTTAGCTGACATTGAGTTAATTGTTGAACGTGAAATTGTTAAACTTAACAAACAAATGGAAGCTAAGAATATTAAGATTAAACTTGGTAAGAAAGCACGTACTTATATTGCTGAAGAGGGTTACTCAGATGTTTATGGTGCGAGAGAAATTGCACGTGTAATTGACCAAAAAATTAAAGAAGCATTAACTGATGAGATATTATTTGGTGAACTTAAAGAAGGTGGTACGGTAAAAGTAAGTTACAAGCAGGAGAAGCTAGACTTTGTCTTCAATATATGATGATGACTATTATTTACCACAGTTAGACAAAGTACATACTTTCCCCTCGGCGAGAGAAGCACCAGAAGAGGGTTTAGTCGCTTTTGGTGGTGACTTAAACCCTAACAGAATCTTAAAAGCTTATAAAGAGGGAATTTTCCCTTGGTATAGCCCAGAAGACCCCCTTTTATGGTGGTCTCCTAATCCTCGTTTAGTTCTTTTCCCTGAAAATTTAAAAAAAAGTAAATCGTTTAAACGTGTTTTGCGTAATAAAGGTTTCGAAGTGCGCTTTGATCAAGACTTTGAGGCAGTTATTAATCATTGTGCTAATGTTCCAAGAGCTGGTCAAGAAGGAACTTGGCTTAGTGATGAAATGAAAGCATCCTATATAGAGTTGTATCATATGGGTTTTGCACATTCTGTTGAGACATACTATAAAGGTCAATTGGTTGGTGGTCTCTATGGACTTGCATTGGGGAGAGCTTTCTTTGGAGAATCAATGTTTTCTTTAATGACCAATGCTTCAAGGGTTTCTCTTACTGCATTAAGTGATATCTGTGTGAAAAAAAGTTATGATTTTATCGACTGTCAGGTTGAGACTCCTCATTTGGTTAGTTGGGGTGCAATACTGATAGAGCGTGATGATTTTTTAGACTTACTAGAAGATACATTAGAGAAAGATACTGATTTTGGTTCTTGGAGGGACTGGAATTGGGAGTATGATGAATAATATACGGAGTATAGAATAATGGTAAACAGAGAAATTAATTTTTCATTATGGTTGGATTTTATTGAGAGGGATTATTTAAAAAATGAATTTCCTGCATTGTTATCAAAAGGTATTGTGAATGGAGCGACTTCAAATCCTGCTATTTTTGCAAATGCAATTACAACCTCTCCGGCATATAAAGAGCAATTAGCTGCCTTAGAAGGAAAATCTGCAAAAGAGAAGTATGAAGCTTTAGCCATTGAAGATATTAAGACAGCAGCAAAAATGTTAAGACCTCTTTATGATAATGGTAATGATGGATATATTTCTATTGAAGTTGATCCATTTCTCTGTAATGATACAGAAGGAACCATCAATGAAGGAAAACGTCTTTTTAAAGCCATAGATGAACCAAATGTTATGGTTAAAGTTCCAGCAACTCAAGCTGGTTATGAAGCGATGACTGAACTAATGTCCGAAGGTATCTCTGTAAATGCAACTTTAGTATTTTCACCTAAGCAAGCGACCCAATGTTTCAAGGCAATGACCAAAGGTATTGCAAAAGGTGAGAAGTATGGTGCATGTCGTGTGGAGGGTGTAATTTCTGTATTTGTTAGCCGTTTTGATCGTGCTATAGATACTGAGTTAGAACAAGCTGGGATTGATCCTTCTAAAACAGGTATTTATAATGCTGCTAAAATTTATAATATGATTGAAGGAAATGAAGTTCCTAATATTAGAGCATTGTTTGCTAGTACGGGTGTTAAGGGAGATGTTTTAGAAGCAAATTATTATATTAAAGGTTTAATGGCTGCACATTCTGTTAATACTGCGCCTCTAGCTACAATAGAAGCACATATTGAGACCAATGATAGCGTTGAGGCTTTACCTCTTGATCCAGCATTGATTAATGGTTACTTTATGAACCTGGAAGACAATGGTTTTAATATGGATAAAATTTATAATCAACTTCTTGATGAAGGACTTGTTGCTTTTGAAGACTCTTTCAAGGATATGCTAGATCAAATAAAATAGTATTTTATTGACATTTTACATCCTTCTCTAATACTCCTAGAAGATTTATAAATCTTCTAGGAACTTTTTAATTTTCCCCCTTTCATTTTTTAATTTTTCTCTTTTTTTAATACAAAATATCAGTCATGTTACAACACAAATATAATTTATATTGTACTTTAGTGTCCATTTAAGTCACAATTAATTGCATATAGCTTATAATTCTATATTATTATATTATGTTAAATAATATTTAAATAAACTAAAAATAAAATTATTAAGGGCGAGAGAATAATGACAGATATTTTAGAGATTAAAAATAAAAATTTAGAGAATGAAAAACTAGAAGAATTAAAAGAATTTTTTAGAAAGATAAAAGATAAATTAACTGATGAAGAAACAAAAAGAATGACTTTAGAGTTAGAATTAATAGAAGAGAATATTAATGAATCTGAACATTACAAAGTTTTGGAGCTTTTAGTAAAAGCGTTAAATATAAAGAACATTGAACCTTTAAGTACAAATGTTTTAGAACTTTTAGACAGAAGTTATGAACTATCTGGATTTGGTTGTAGAAATTCATGTATTTCATCAGCTAATATATTATTGGAAACAGAAAAGATGTTAAAAGAAGAAGATACTTCAACTTATGAGTTTGTTTCTATAAAAGGGCATATGGCACCTTTTATGTATGCTAATGAATATACTAAGAAAAACTTTTCGTTACTTTATTTATATGCTTTACATTATTCAGACATTATTTCGCCTCTTGTACAAGACAAATATACTTCACAAGGTATTAATGCTTCTTATAACTTAGGTTATGGCTTAGGTAAAATATTGTCTAAAATGATGATAAATCCCCATAAAAAATACATTGTTCTTATGGGGGATTCTGATTTAAGTTTTGGTGCTACCTTAGAAGCATTGATGTATATTAAAACACAGAATTATAATAATTTAACACTTATTATAGATTTCAATAGATTTGGTTTTGAACCTCGTCCTGATGGTTTTGATACCAGTATATTAAAAAGTTTTTTTGATAAGACATTAGAAGTAGGTGAGTCAGAATTAAGAGATAATATTGATTTTAAAAGTATGCTTTTTTCATTTAAACGAGGAGCTATTTTTGTAAATACAGTTAAGGAACATCATAAAATTACACTTTTTTCAGCAGAAGGTTTAAATCAGAAACATGGCATAAAGTTGACAAAGTCTTATGGTAAATGCATTGCAACGTTAAATCGAAAGTATCAAAAAGAACTCTGTATATTTACACCTGACTTAGCAAGTAGATTTTTCTTACAAGAGAACAGTTTAAGTTATATCAATACCACTGTAGCTGAGGCATTAACACCTATTTTAGCCATTAGCCAAGATAAGTTTTCAGCCATAGCAACGGATCAAAAATATTCGACGAATATGATAGGTTCAATTTTAGAATTACATAAAAATACAGGTAAAGTTCTATTGACTCTTGCTAAATCTTGGGATTACTGGGGTGGGGAAGCAAATGCTTTAAATTTATTGAATACGCTTCCAGAGACAACTGTATATGAAGCATGTACTCAAGAGGAGTTGAGTTACTTACTTGAAGCGCACTATATTTATCCATCTTATAAAACAATAATATCTATTTGTGATGTGGAACTTCCTGTAATAGAGTTTGAACCAAAAGTTAAAGAAGCAAACTATTTAATAGACAATGGAAGTAAAAGTTTAGTTATATCCTTTGGAATTGCAACAGCACTGGTACATGATGTTGCCAAGGACTTAGAGATTGATCATATTCATTTTGCAAGAATGCGTTTGAATTATGATGAAAACTTACAGACAAAGTTAAATGAATATGAACATGTATATCTTATGGAGTATAATGGGAAAAAACATGGTTTCTGCGAACACTTTTTATCTTTGTATCGTTTAAAAAATTATACATTTAAAACTTCTAAGGAAGTGATACCTCAAATGAAAGCAAGTGAACAAATTAAGTATCATGGGTTTTCAGAAGATAATCTAATAAATTTTTTAAAATAAAAATATGTTATTTAATATTTATTTAAATTAAATTAAATTACTATTTAAAGTAAATTTTTAATAAATAATTTATAATAAGTTTTATTCTTCTTTGATGCTTCTTTTTCATGTTTTATTTATATATAATTATAGAGAAGTATGTAAAGGAGCTTGTATGGATTGGAATAACTTTAATGAACTTAAAATTTTACTTGTTGATGATGATCGACTAACCAGAGAATTAGGTCAAACTATTTTAGAACAGGTTCCTAATATTACAATACATCAAGCAAGTAATGGAAAAGAAGCTTTAAATATGCTTGAAGATATAACATATGACTTGATTCTACTTGATTTATATATGCCTGAAATGGATGGTAGGGAATTTGCTACTACTTTTAAAAAAAATACGCAGTTTAATGTTTTACCCGTAGTTTTGATGACAACTGATAGATTAAGCCTTAAAGAGTTAAAAGAGCTGGACGTTGAGTATTATTTAACTAAACCTTTTAATTTTCAGACTTTCCTAAGTGATATATATGGTTTTTTAGAAAAGGTAAAAGTATTAAATGAAACATAGGTTGATTAACGCTAAAAGTGTTGACACATTGATCGAAGAGATAGACAAGAGTATTAAAAAGTCATTTACGCCCACAATCGCTTTTATTTATCTTTCTGTAAAGTATGATATACCTTATCTGGTAAATATACTAGATAAATACGATTTTGTGATAGTGGGTTCTACTACACATGGCGAAATTTATGCAGACGATTCATTGGGCGTTAATATTGAAGCGCAGACGATTACCTGTATGTTATTAGACTTAGATAAAACAAGCTTTCATTTAAAACTAAAAGAAAAAGCTGAATCAACCCATTATGAATTTGGTGTTAAAATGGCTAAATGGAGTCGTAAAAAAGTTGATTCTCCTACAGTATTAACATTAACAGCTGGATTAGCGTTTAACAATGAAAGTTATATTCAAGGTTTACAAACAGGAGTTAGACATTTATTTGGTGCTGCTGCTGGAGATGATAATTTATTTCAAGGAACACATGTATTTTCAGGAAAAAAGCTTATTAGTCATGGAGCGTTAGTATTAGTTATAGATAATGAGAAAGTTGACATTGTCAGTACACGTTCTTTTGGTTGGTCAGGTATTGGTACACAACGAATTGTTACAAAATCTACGCAAAACATAGTATACACTATTGATGATAAACCAGCTGTTGAGTTCTATAAAGACTACTTGAATATATCAAGTTCAGACATGCCAGGCATGGGTGTTGATTATCCTATGGAAGTTGTACTTAAAAATGGACAAACTGTCTATAGAGCAGCTTTGCATATTAACGACGATGGTTCATTGCTTTTTGCTGGACATGTTGAAGAACATGCAAAAGTAAGAATTTCTGCTCCGATGGGAGGTGGAATTATTGATTATGTGGGTCAAAGTATTGATGACAGTTTAGGAAAAGTAGAAGGTTTTGAAGCTGATTTTACCCTTATTTTTCCTTGTGCATCACATAAGAATTTACTAGGCTCTTATGCGATTAAGGAAATTGAAGCTGTTTATACTAAGACAAAGAAAGCACCTCTTATAGGGTTTTATGCGTATGGTGAAATTGCATCATCTAAACTGAGTAATGCTTTTCATAATGAAACATTTGTTACTGTACAGTTAAGAGAAAAGTGATGAAGAAAAAAGATTTAAAATTAAGAGTTAAACACTTAGAGAAAACGCTTCAAGATTTAGAAAAAAAATACGTAAAGCTTGAAGAAGATAAGTTAACCATTTATAACTTACTTTACCGTGTTAATAAAGAACTTGACCATGCTTTAGCCAATAAACAAACTTTTATTGCTTCGATGAGTCATGAGTTGAGGTCTCCATTAACAGCTGTTTTAGGAAACAGTGCGTTGTTGGCACAAACAGGTTTAAATAGACAGCAATCAAGATACTTAGAGCAGCTAAACCATAGCGCAGATTTCTTGATGGCATTATTAGCTGATTTACTGGATGTTTCGAAACTGAAAGAGAGTAAGATTGAACTTAATGTCCAAGAGACACATTTAGATAAACTGCTTCTTCACTGTGCTAATATGGTTGAGTCTAAAATTGCTAAAGAGGTAGCGTTTAATGTTTCAGTTCCCTCGCTACCTTATTATGCTTTTTTAGATAAAAAACGTGTTCAGCAAATTTTTATAAATATTCTAACCAATGCTGCTAAATTTACTAAGTCTGGAAAAATTGATTTTACCTTACTAGAGATTAATCAAATAGAAGAACAATTAGAAGTTATAGTTGAGGTAAATGATACAGGACCGGGTATTCCTTCTAAAATAAAAGACACATTATTTGAACCATTTTCATCAACAGATGTAGATGAGGGTACGGGACTGGGGCTTTATATTTCTCATGAATTGGCTACGTTGATGGGTGGAAATATTGTTGTAGATTCTAAGGAGGGCATAGGTACCTCTTTTAAAGTAACATTTTATTGTGAAAAGTCTGCACTTAAAATGAGAAACTTAGCAGAAAATAGTGAATTTCTTGTCATGAAAAAGCAGCAGAACTATACTAATTTAAATATTTTAATTGTTGAAGATATCTTGGTAAACAGAGAATTCTTAAAAGAGATGTTCAAGGTATTCTTTGGTGTTATTGTAGACAGTGCTGAAAATGGTGAAGTCGCTGTTGATCAAGTACGTAATAAAGATTACGATATTATTTTTATGGATATGCGTATGCCTGTATTAGATGGTGTTGAGGCGACTAAACAAATACGTACCTTTAACAAAGAAGTTCCTATTGTTTGTATGAGTGCAAATGTTTATAGAGAAGATAAACATGAAGCACAAATGGCTGGAATGAATGACTTTATTGAAAAACCATTAGAGCCTAAAGATATTGAAGAACGATTAATTCAGCTAGATGCTACTAGTGCTAAGCAAAATGAGAATGATAAGTTACGTGAAGTTGCTTTAAATCATTTTAAAGAACATTTTGATGAGGCAACGAGTCTTAATTTTATCTCTATGGCAGAAGAGGGTTTAAAAAAAGCCATTATTGATGTGGAAGAAAATCTTATTGTCAAAGATATGAGTCTTTTACGTAATAATTTCCATGCACTCAAAGGAATTTTATCAAATCTAGGATTAGAAGAGTTAGCACAAAAAGCTGGACTCCTTCAAGATTTTGCAAAAGATAAAGATTTTGAGAATATTGAAAAAAGAATACAACTTTTTTTATCAAAAGTAAAAGAGTTTTTTAATTAGTTAGAGATATCCCAACGCTTATATAAGATTTTTTCATATACAATGTTAAGAATTATTTTAAGGGAAAAGAATGAATGAACTATTTATAGCGATTAATAATTTTTTTGAAAGTATCTTATTTTTTGATATTTTTCTAGGTACTATTGATGGGGCAACCATGCCTTTTGTAGTAGCATTATTAATTGTTGGGGGTATATTTTTAACACTTAAAATGGGTTTTATTAATCTTCGCATGTTTAAACATTCATTTAACATTGTTCGAGGTAAATATAAAACAAAAGATGATAGAGGATTAATCTCTCCTTTCCAGTCTCTTGCAACAGCACTTTCTGCAACAGTTGGTATTGGTAATATTGCTGCTGTATCCATTGCCATTTCGTGGGGTGGAGCAGGCGCTGCTTTTTGGATGATACTTGCTGGGTTCTTAGGTATGACATTAAAGTTTACAGAAGTTACTTTATCGGTAAAGCATAGAGAGTTTTTACCAGATGGAACCATTATGGGTGGAGGTATGGAGTATCTTTCTCGTGGATTAGCTCAGAAAAACATGCCTCAAACTGGTAAAGTAATGGCAGTAGTCTTTGCATTTTTCATGA
>CACVAR010000415.1 GCA_902727905.1 uncultured Sulfurovum sp.
TTGATAGAAATAATAGTTTAAGTAAAGAAGAGATTGTAAAACAAAAGTTTTTACCTAATAACGTAAACATTATTTCCTTGGGCTATGTTGAGAATATTGCTCTGTGGATGAAAGTAACGCTTACAAATACCAGTGCAAAACCCCTTAAGAAAATTTTAGAATATGATAATCCAAGCGTAGAAAAATTGGTTTTTTATGATCAAAATCATACAATAATACAAGGTTTACACCATCTTCATCCAGCACAAGAATTTTTTAATCCCAATATCGCACTCTCTTTAGAAGCTTACGAAACTAAAACTTACTATATTAAAAGCTACTCTCGAATAAAACCAACTAAGGCAGAACTAATCTTATGGAATGAAGTTGATTTTGTTAAAAAAGATTCTGAGGTTAAACTATTTCGTTTTGCTTTTTTTTATGTGATGTTAACGCTTTTAATTTATAATTTTATGCTCTTTACGTTTACCCGAGATAAGGCCTATTTTTACTATGTTTTCTATCTTGTTTCAATCATGGCATACAGTGCATTCTTTTCAGGGTTACTTTCGTACACTTTTCCATCACAAGCCCTAATAGATTTTTTATTAAAACTAAATGGAAACTTTATTATCATGATTCCTCTTTCTTCACTACTTTTTATGCAAAGCTTTTTAGAAACCAAACAATTTCCAAAACTTAACAAAGGCTTAAATAGTATTTATTGGATATTGTCTATGTTGATCATCATGAGCTATGATGCTTGGATGATGAATCAATGGTCTCATATTATTTCCTTGTTAGTAGGTATTTATATTATTTATGTCTCTTTTTATGCTCTCTTTAGTGGGGTTAAACAGGCAAGGTTTTATGTTTTAGGTTGGACGCTAATCATTATCGTTTTTATCTTTATAGCACTTCAATCTACTCTTAAATACGATTTAAAAAATTATAACTTCAGCTATCTTGCAGAAGTAGCTTTTGTGTTAGAAGCGTTACTTTTTTCTATTGCCTTAGCACATAGAATCAAAATAAGCAATGAAGAGTTAATCCATTTTAAAAATGAAGAGCAAAATAAGTTAGAGTATTTGGTTCAAGAGAAAACCAAAGCCTTAAAAGTTTCGTTAGCAGAAAAGGATATCTTATATAAAGAGCTAAATCATCGGATTAAAAATAATCTTATGATGATTCTCTCTTTACTCAAACTTCAAATTAAAAGGACACAAAATAGTGAAACAAGTAATTCTTTAATTGTTACACAAAATAGAATTGAGTCCATTGCACAACTGTATGAAATGCTTTTACATAATAATCAATCCCTTGATGTTAAAACCTATCCCTATTTACAAAGTATTTGTCAAACCATTTCTCTAAATTTTTCTAATAAAGTTAGCATTCATTATGAGATTCAGCATAATCTAAAACTTGACAACTTAATTTACTTAGGACTTATTGTAAATGAACTGGTGACCAACAGTTTTAAGTATGCTTTTGAGGATAACAAAGGTGAAATTTACATTGATATTAAAAAGAAAGATAATCTTGTTATGGTTTCTATTAATGATACAGGTAAAGGTTTTCAAAGTAAAAGGAAAAGTTCTTTGGGTTTAAACATCGTTGAGATTTTAGTAGAGGGTCAACTGGAAGGAGAGCTTGATATTAACAGTCAAAATGGTACACAAGTTTTTATCCAATGGGAAGAAAAAGCATCATAAAAAAGAGTGTTATATGATATCTAGTGATGCTTTTAAGAGTAGGGTTAATGGTATAACTTTAGCTTACCAAACCATAGAAACTTCTGTACCATCATGAGAATTGATGTTTAATGTCCCTAAGAGTTGACCTTTTATTAAGGTCTCCACAATGGTTAAACCCAAAGAGTTTTTTCTTCTCTCTTTGAAGCCTTGACCATTGTCTTTGATGGTTAAAAATATTTGATTATCTTTTTGTTTTAATATTACCCATATTTCTCCTTTATTATTAGGAAAAGCATATTTAAAAGAATTGGTAATTAATTCATTAAAAATAAGTCCCACATAAATAAGTGAATCAAGCTCTATCTCGTATTGGATATCATAATTTATTTTGACATCTTTTTGAAAGTTTAGAGCAATGTTCTGATAAATCCTTTCAAGATAGTTTGTGGTTTCAATATTGATTTCTTCAGTATTGAGCAGTAACATTTCGTAGAGGTTAGCAATAGATTTTATTCTGCTTTCTGTGACCTTTAAAGACTCTTTTGTTTCAAGAAGTTTTGATCGTGATATTTGAAGTTTAAGCAGTGATAAAATCATCA
>CACVAR010000416.1 GCA_902727905.1 uncultured Sulfurovum sp.
TTCCTTACCTGTCGAGAGTGAGAACTCAAATGCACGAAAAGGCATGGAAGATTTAGACTTTGCCCTTGAAGTGGGTCCTCGTTTGAACTATAAAGTTTATGAAGACCCAAAACACAAAGTAACTTTTCGCTTGCCTGTTAGAGCTGTTATCTCAACGGATATTCAAAACTTTGAACGACAAGGGTTTTTAGTTGCTCCTAATATGAATTATAAATATACCAAAGATGATTTTCAAATAAAAGTCAAATCAGGACCTATATGGGCTGATGATGACTACCATAACTATTTTTATGGCGTGACACAAAAAGATGCAACAGTAACACGTCAATCTTATGACGCCAAAGGGGGTTATAATGGTTATCGTAATACCATTAGTTTTAGATACAAACAAAACAAGTGGAACTATGGAGCTTTTGTCTCACACTTTAACATAGAGGGGGCAAGTTTTGATGATTCACCTTTGGTTGAAACAGACAATGCACTTTTTCTTGGAACCTTCATCTCTTACACTTTTTATAAGAATTAAATCATGACTAAAACCATACAGCAACACTTTTATACAGCTATTTATATCGCTCTTTTTTCTGTACTTTTAGGCTTTGGTCTAAAGGTCTATTTGGCAACGGTCATCGACAAAGAGAGCTTAGCCCTTTACTACACAGCCATAGATGTTTTTTCATTTTCACTTTTGGTACTCATTGGATTTCGCTCTTCCATGGTGGTGAGTTACAACAAAATCAAAGAGGCTGGAGGCATTGTTAATATCTTCCGTTATTTTCTTTTGGTTGCCATGTTGGCTTCGTGGGGATTTGTGATTCCTTATATTAAACATCAAATAGGGGTAGAAGTTGACTACTGGTACTTGGTCGCGACCATTTTTTCCATGAGTCTCTACATGTACTTAAGCAACCAACTTGCCATGTACCGACTCTACAAAGTAATGCAACGTTCCAGTTTTATCGAACCTATTTTGTCCATTGTTTGGTTTCTCATTGCTTTTTATGTGGCAGAGGTTAAGGGGATTCAAGCACTTTTTATTATGAGTATTATGGCTTCGTTTACGCTTTCTATTTACATCTACATACTAAAATCCAAAAAGAGTAAAGAGCCTGTTATTAAGCGTGTTATCATTGACTCTGAGATGCGTCAGTTTATTAAAAAGTCACTCATTTCAACCTTGGAGTTTAGCTCAGGGATGATGCTGATTTACATGGCTGTTTTCTTTTTTAGTCACTACTACTCAGTAACAGAACTGGGTGATTTTCAAGTGGTGACCAAACCCATATTAATTTATATGATTACCCTTTTTGTGTTTCCTGTCTTTCGTTTCTTATTGCCAGAGTTGAGTAAGTTGTTTTATGAAAAGAAAAAAGATGAGATAGCTGAACTAAAAAGTTGGTTCTACCGTTTTAGCTTTTTAGTCAGTACAGCGTTTGTGGTGATATTTTACTTTTTAGGCGAGAGTCTTATTGCCTTGGTTTTCCCAGCTGAATATAAAGATGCCTATTTATATTTGAGTCATTTGAGTTTCTTTTTCATCTTTATTATGCTCAATGCCTATCAGGTAGCTTTTATTAAATCTTCAGGAGCTTTTACCCAAGCACTCTATATTCGTTTGAGTGGGTTGGCATTTTTTGTGGTTTTCTTCTATTTGACACGGTACTTTTCTGAGAGTTCCATTGCTGTGGTGTTTGGATTGGCTATGGCATATTTGGGAATGTTTTTGTTTTCTTGGGTTATTGAGAAGAGGGTTTATAAACAGTTATAGACGAGACACCATCATTAATGGTGGTGTTCATCTTCTAAAATTTTAGTTACCGTTTCATCGTCGAGGTGTTCTATTTCTAAAACTTTTCCATCAGCTATTAAAGCGTATCCAGCATATGGGTGGTTACCATCAACAAGGGCATGGGTTTCATCCATCTCTAGTACAGCAAAAATTACGCCTTCCACTTCACCATCTAGTTCCATACCAACCTCTACATCTTCTGGTAATTCACTTAAAAGCTCTTTTGAAACAAGTTCTTCATTGAACTCACCAAAAGCTTCTGCTGGACTAAGGTTAATGTTAAAAGTGTCACCAATGTTTTTACCTTCAAGTTCATCTTCAATCTTTTGAAACATATGACCATAACCACCATGAAGGTAGATTATCTCTTCATCGTTGTTTTCAATTACATTTCCGTTTTCATCTTTTAAAACCATACTAACAGAAACCATTGTATTTTTTTGAATGTTCACGCTAAATCCTATTTTTTGTGCAATTATAGTGG
>CACVAR010000417.1 GCA_902727905.1 uncultured Sulfurovum sp.
TACGTAAGTAAAAAGGAACCCCATTCCATCGCCAGTTATCAATGTCCACACGCAGGGCTGCAAAGGTTTCGGTAGTACTGTTGGGTACACCATCGGTATAGTTCGGAACCGTCTCCCCATCACTTACTCCTTTCGTATACTGCGCACGTACCGTTTTTTCAACAATGTCCCGTGGTGTCATTTTTCGTAAGGAGCGTAACACTTTAACTTTTTCGTCACGTACACTGTCTGCATCCAACGAACAAGGGGCTTCCATGGCAACCAAACAAAGCAACTGCATCAAATGGTTTTGAATCATGTCACGCATAGCGCCATACTCATCGTAGTAACCCCAACGCCCTTCAACCCCCACATTTTCAGCCACGGTAATCTGAACATGGTCAATGTTATTGGCATCCCAAAGTGGCATAAAAAATCGGTTCGAGAAACGCAGTGCCATAATGTTTTGCACCGTGTCTTTACCTAAGTAGTGGTCAATACGATAGATTTGTGACTCGTCAAAGTATTGTAGTACCCCTTTGTTAATCAGCCGAGCCGACTCTAAGTCACGCCCAATGGGTTTTTCAAGTACCACGCGACTCTTTGGGCTAATTAGGTTCCACTCATTTAAAGAGGTGCAAATTGTGCTAAAAAAATCTGATGCCGTTGAAAGGTAATTAATCCGTTCCCTATCAGGTTCTTGCTTTAAGAGTTTAGACAAACCTTCATAACTACTGTTATCGTCAAATTCAATAACGACAACCTCTAACTGCTTCTCAAAAACCTTAAATTTTGCCTCATCAAAAACATTTTCTTTTAAAAATTCTTTAAGTTTTTCTTTTACTAATTTTCGATGATCTTCAAACGTCATCTCAACCCGTGTAACTGTAATAATCCGACTTTTGGAGTTCAAATAACCTGTATCAGTTAAATGATAGAGTGCTGGCATAAGCTTCCTAAATGCCAAGTCCCCATGTCCTCCAAAAATGACAACATCACAAACACTTTGCAATTCAGCCATGTTTTACCTTTTTTTAAAATTTATAATTATTGCTCAAGTATAGCTTAATTAATAAACAGGATGTGACACAAAAATGGTTATTTTTTATTCAATTTAACTGCTAAATTTATCTTTTGCAAAATTAGCAGCACCTAAGAGTGCCGTTTCTTGATTTAAAGCAACACGTACAGGTACTTTAGACAACATGCCTTCAAGACGTCCTTTTGCTTTAAAAACATTCATAAAGTTCTCTTTTTGCATCATGGGTAAAATCTTCGGTGCAATCCCTCCACCAATATAAACCCCACCCAATGCCATGGACTTTAACGCAAGATTTCCAGCTTCTGCAGCGTATATCTCCACAAAAAGCCGTAAAGCTTCAAGGCATAAAGCATCCCCCTCTTCTAAAGCACCATGACTCACCATGGCATTGGGGTCTTTCTCTTTGGAACGTTCTAACATACTTAAAGGTTCAGGTGCAAAGTCTGTTTCAGCTAAAAACTCATACAAAGTGTACAGTCCATCACCCGATAAAATGCGTTCATAACTCACATGTTCAGGGTAACGCGTGCGTAACCACTGTAACAAAGCATCTTGTTGTGCATTTATGGGTGCAAAGTCACTGTGTCCACCCTCTGAAGCAATGGGGTGATAATCAGTCCCATCATAATAAAGCATGCCTTCTCCCAAACCTGTACCAGCTGCAATAACGGCACAGTTTCCTTTAACTTTTTGGGCATTGTCATTTAAGGCTACAAACTCTTCAGGTTTTAAGTAGAGCATTCCATAAGCTGTGGCTTCCAAATCATTTAAGAGTTTGACTTTTGATGTTTTAAAATAATCTTGCAAGGCTTCTGTCTCTAAAGTCCATGCTAAGTTTGTCACACTACAGTTTCCATTGACAACAGGACCAGCCACCCCAAAACACGCTGATGTGATTTGAGGCATGTTAACTTTAGCTTCAAATGCTTTGAGCAGTTCAGCAAAGCTTGAAAATGCGTTGCTTTTAAACTGTTCTTTCTCTTTTAAGTACAATTTATTGTCTACGAGTTCAAAAAGTGCTAAGTTGGTTTTTGTCCCTCCTATATCTCCTGCTAGTATCATGTTTACTCCTTAAAAGTGCTATTTGAAAACTATAATCTTACATAAGTAATTTTAAAGCTTCTCTAGCTAAGATAACTCCATGAAATTAAATGAACTTAAAGTAAGCAACCCCTACCTAGCACTCGACCCTGAATTTTATGAGCGTGTCAAACCTGACCCACTTGAAAAAGC
>CACVAR010000418.1 GCA_902727905.1 uncultured Sulfurovum sp.
TTGTGCATCATGAAAATGATAAGATTTATAAAAGACGTTTAAGAAAAATCATGTGGGAAGACATGGGTGTTATCCGTACTAAAAAAGGTCTTCTTGAAGCCAAGAATGAAATTTTTGACATGAAAAACCGAGATATCGGACGGCTTTTGGAGTTACGACTTAACACAGCTTCAGCCATTGTTGAAGCAGCATTAAAACGAAAAGAGAGTTTAGGTGCTCATTATATAGAATAAGCTCTTTTTGTTGATTTTCTTATGTATATTATAAAGGTACTAAAAAATATTTTTAGTACCTACTCTATCTAATCATATATGTCTGCGTAGCACTATTATTCTCCTTATTAGAATCATTTTCATCTGTATTTTCAACATTTGCTTCTAAGGTCATTGAACCTTTTTCTGTAGGACGAATGTAAACATATGCCGTACGTTTTGCACGTTTATCTAAGGTTCCCCATTCACAATAAACTTCATCCCAATCTTCTATGTGATTACACTCTGGTGATGATGTGGAAACAAAATCTGCATTTTCAGGAATGACAAACACGGATGTTACTTCATTCGCAAAAGCAGGTCCTCTATTTTTAGTTACCAGCTTTACCTTTAAAGCAGTAGCAACACGAGCCTTGCCTTGTTTATGTACTGTTACAGAAAGGTCTGCATCTTCTGAAACATTTAACTTGGTATTGGCTTCATTATTATCTTCATCACTATCATCAGTTTCCGTAGTAGCTTTAGCATCTATTCCCAGCTCTCCACCTTTATTTAAAAGTAAGAAAATAGTTCGACTACGACGTTTGTTTGCTGGTACTTTACCTATATCACAAGTTACTGAAGTCTCATCGTTATTTAAAGAACATTTTGTACCTTTATGAAAAGTTGCTCCATCTGGTAATTCAATGGTTAACTTTGTTTCAAGTGCAGCTACCTCACTTATATTATAAACTTTTGCTTGAAACTTATGCACTCTTCCAATCACAGAAACTTTTGGATAATTTTCCCATGAAAATTCTAACTTTAAATCAGTTTCTTCACTATTACCATCACCATCACCATCATCTGGATTATCATCTTTTGCTTCTATATTGACTGTTCTTACACGTTCAATCGCACCATTGTCACTACTATCACTCACATTATAATAAAGTTTATAAGTACCGATTACTTGTGTATTAACTGTGCCTGTTACTATAATGTTATCTGTAACATTTCCATCAACATCATCTAAAGCAATAGCTCCTGTATCAATATAAGTATCCTCAATTTTTAAAGTAAGTGTTGTATCTCCAAGTAAGGTAATAACAGGAGCTGTTGTATCTTTAGTACTATTATCATCACTATCTTCATCATCTTCTCCACTACCGTTTGTATCATCAATAGAACCTTTAAATAGTGCTTTTAAATCACTATTTACTACTGCTTCATCTACCTGAAAACCTGTCCAGTTTTTATAAAGACCAAAAACAGAACTTTGATAAGTAAAGTAAAAATTATTAACTTTTGTACCATAACGGTTGTCTCCAGAAAAAATCTTATAGGTATCTTTTATTAAGTCTAACCCTCCTACATTATTTTTAAAAGTTTCTACTACTGAACCAAACTCACCAACATTTACTGGCACATTATTTGTATTAGCAAACTCTAAAATGTCATCAACTAAAATCATCTCTAAAAAGTCTTTGTTAAATGGTTGACCGTTAGCAGGTGGTGTTCCCCCATCTTCTGGTTCCCAAACCACATTCCATGAACCATTTACATAAAGAGGATTAGTGTTGCTATAAGCTCCCCAACGTTGTCCTTCATTTCCATAATGTGGTGAATATTGAGTTGAGTAACCCCAAATCGCATAAGTATGAGAGTCATACAGCACGTTATTGTCACTAACTGTTCTCATGGTATATCCAGGAATAAACGGTACCTCTAAAACAATCAAATGTTTACTGTCCTGAGTTCTAATTTTAGCAATAATTTGTTCGGCATAGGAAATCCACTCTTCAGAATCATTTGGTCGTGGCTCATTTAATAAGTCATAGCCCAATATAGTTGGTTCATGCTTATAACGCTGGGCAATTGCTCCCCAAAGATTTATAAGACGTTGCTGATTTGAAGTATAGGGTGCAGTCCCAACACCATCCCAAAAAGCAGTAAAACCTTGACTCTTATCACTTTGATACCCACCTTGTCCTGCATGCATGTCAAGTAACAAGTAAATACCAGCTTCTTTAGCAAACCCAATGGCTCTATCTACCCAATGCCAACCATCTTCTTTATATACCCCTATATTATTGTCATCTTCAAATATTGTGTAATTTAAATGTAAGCGAATTGAATTAAACCCTAAACTTTTAATATTTTTAAAATCTTTTAAAGATATTGACTTAACATCCCAAACATCTTGAGCTGTATTACCATTGTCAACAGGTACGGTTATGTTAATTCCTTTTAAATTTATGTTTGAACCATTAAGCACAAGGTTTTTACCACTGGCTTTAATAAAGTCAGAACTAGTACTTGATGTTGGTGGGGTATAATCCTCTAGCTCACCTAAAAAGTAGTCATCACTGTAAAAATCAAATGTTTGACCTGATGAACTTACCACATACATATTTAAACTACTTAATGAAGCATCTACATCCAACACAAAATGTCTTACAAGTTTTACCCATTGATTAGGAGGAACCAGTTCATCTTCTAGTTTGTTGTAGTTGGTTCCTGAATTATCTACTTGCTTTATATTAAGGTGTAGCTTTTTTGCTTCAGACTCATTATGATAAACCCAAACAGATGCTGTATAACGCTCACCATCTACTAAGGTAGTATTATCAACCAAAGGTTTTATATTGATTGAAGGTCCATGATAAAACTGCGTTCTATCTGTACTTAAAAAACTATATGCTCCAGAGTGTGACTGAGTCGTTACACTCTTTATATCTGATCCTCCACCAAATGTTGTCCAAGAGCTAGTGTTTCCATCTTCTGCTCCTGAGTTAGCAATAAAATTACTTTGTGCATTTCCAAATGACACAAGTACGGATAGTAACGGTATCATTAAAATCGATTTTCTTTTCATAACTTTTTCCTTTTATATTTTTAGTCCATATAATACTTAAAGCTTAGAAGTTTGTCATTCACATAGGTTAATATTTCTTATTCTTTTTTAGTCTACTAAGTGATTGTGGTGTAATGCCTAATAGTGTGGCAATATGATACTGGGGAACTTTATCAAGTAAATAAGGTGTTTTTTCCATAAACTCTTCAAAGCGTTGTGTTGCACTTTTGGTTCTTCTATCTATAATATAATTATGTACATATGAGTAGGCAGCCTCAGACATAAGCCGACCAAACCGTTCACCTTTCTTTTTATGATTATATAAAAATTGAATATCGTCATATGTGACCGTGATAAACTCAGCATCTTCTAATATTTCAATACTAATATGCGATTCAGTTTTATGAATGAAGCTGTCATAATCAACGACATAAAGATTAGTTATTTTTGCATTTTTATCATTGAAATAGATAGCCCAAGTATGGTCTTTACCCTCATCATCAATGATATATGCACGTGCGATTCCAGAGTTTATAAACATAAGGGTACTACAAATATCTCCAGCATAATGAATAATCTCTCCTTTTTTATAATCAAGGGTTTTAAGTTTTGATTTAAGTAGAGTCCACTCTATGATATTGAATGAAATATATTGATCTATGAATTCTTTATATTTTTTGTACATAGTAATCTATCTTATTTTAATTTTACCCAAACTGCTAGTTAAAAAGAACTAAAGAGGAAGAGTAGGAGAGTCCCATAAAAGCTTGGACAGCAAATTATGGAACAAAGAATGGTAACAATATACTGCTTAATAGAAGAGTTTGTAAAAGGAATGATGGAAATAAAGGGGATAGGCTACTTTAAAACAACAGCTATAATTCATAAAAAAGTAAAAGAGAACCAATGCCAAGAATAGCAAGAGGAGAGACAGTAGGAGGCATCTATCATATTATAAACCGAGGAAATATGAAAATGCAAGTGTTTGATGATGCAGAAGATTATGAATACTTTTTAGAACTCTTAGAAAAAGGAACAAAAAGAGAAAAAGTAGGAATACACGCTTATTGTCTTATGCCAAACCATTTTCACTTGCTCTTAGTTCCAAAAGAAGAAAAAAGTTTAAGTAGACTTATGCAATGGGTAATGACATCTCATGTAAGGTACTATCACAAAAAGAACAAAACATCAGGACATATATGGCAAGGACGCTATAAGAGTTTTATGGTTGAGTACCCCAAGGGCATTTCCTCCCTA
The DNA here is from genome assembly GCA_902727905.1 of uncultured Sulfurovum sp. Lineage (GTDB taxonomy): Bacteria > Campylobacterota > Campylobacteria > Campylobacterales > Sulfurovaceae > UBA1140. Next base: position 4,306 of record CACVAR010000418.1, read on the forward strand.
CGGTCAGGGCAGAGTTATTATTTAACACTGATTCGGTATATCGAAGCCAATGCCAGTAGAGCAAAACTAGTGAAGAGAGCAGAAGAGTGGAGTTATGGTTCACTTCAAGAGAGAGTAGAAAAAGTGAGGACAATTTTAAGTGAACCATACATAGAACTTTATGATGAATGGGTAAAATATGTGAACCAGCCTTTAAAAGAGGGGGAGTTAGATACCATACGAAACTCTGTAAACAGACAAGCACCACTTGGAGAAGAAAAGTGGCAAATGGAAACTGCTACGAAATATGGAATGTTGTCTACTTTGAGGAGACGTGGGAGACCTAGTTTAAAGTAACCTATTCTCTAATATAGAGTAGTGAGTTTTTGAATTAAAAGAGATAGTTCATTTCTAAACGTACGGCATTATAGCTTGGGTCTTTTTTAAAGCTACCATCTAAGTTGGCAACTTTATGGTCTTCTGTTACAAAACCTGTACGCAGTTTCATTAAAAGATTAGGATTTTCTTTAAAGCGTTTGACAACATCAAATGTAAATACATTTAAATCAGCAGTTGTTCCTGGTTTGTTGTCATCAAAATCTTGCATGGCATAACGGGTCATAACACGTAAGCCATCTACAATACCTGCTTTTGACAAATCATAATCGGCTCTGAACATGGTTGTCTTTGTATTCGCAAACCAATTCATTCTTGACATTGCTCTTGTATATCCAGCTGTGGGTTGTGCATGCCATGGTGCAATAATATCTCCACCATCTTGAACATCTGTGTAACCAAAACGTAAAGAACCGTTCCCATAAATAAAGTCAAGACGAGAGGAAATAATGGCGTTATCTAAATTATTAGGATTGCTATAACCTGTTGTATTATTTTTTAGATTTGCACCACCAATAGCGCCTGCACCATCATCAAACTGTTGCATATAGAGTATGGCAGGTTTTATTTTTAGTCCATTTGCCAGTTTATATTTATAGCTTCCTTCAAGAACAATAGAGGAAACTAGGTCAGGCACAGCTGTATATCCTACTTTTAATGTAGTATTTTCAATACTATTGTTTTTTGTTTCAAATACTAAGATACGGTCATCTATGCCTTTTGCATCTAACTTAGAATAAGTAAGCCCTTGATGCATAGCCCCATCATCATTTCCTGTCCATTTTGCATAGGGGTTTGTTGTGTCATCATTGTAGGCTAAAACCCTATGAAAACTTTCATGGTCACGTAGTTTCTGCTTAGTAATATAGGCAAGTTGTATACGTGTATTTGGTATAGTACGAATACGTAAATTTGCCCCTTCAAAAGCATTTGGAATCATTTTTGTGTCATGTGATTTTAGTAAAAAAGTCTCCAGTAAAAAACGTCCAACTTTTAGTTCAACTCTACTCTTTTTAAAAGATAAATAGTTCTCTGTCAGAGCAAGCATAGCATCTCTATCTTCAGTGGCTACGGCATGACGTGAAAAGGTATCTTTACCATAACGGTAATCACCTATCTCATCTGCTTGAACATGGTTTGGGTTTAAAGAGGTATATAAACCTGTGGTAAATGAAAATCCTTTATATCTAGCACTTTTGTACGTTAAGTTACCACCAAGTCCAACAGCATAGTGGCTTACATCATCTGGTCCACCATCAAATAAAAAAGTATTAGATCTAATTCTTCCATAGAGAATACCTTCAGAAAGAATTTTTGTAAAGTCATCTACTTTTTTGGGTCTTTTTTTGTAAGTAACTGTCATGTTACATTGTATACGCTGTTTTGCAACAATCTTTTTTTCTTTTTTCTTTGTAGTTTTTGGCTTCTTTATTTCTGGCTTCTTTACTTTTGTAATAACTTCTGCTTTAGCATAGGAAAAATTTATACTGAACAATAAGAATATGAAAGTGAATGAAAATTTCATTATATTTTACCTATTTCCTTAAATAATACGATTAATGTTAAATTATATTATATTATATCTTGTAGGTCGTTTTTAATTGTGTATTCTTTGTGTCAATATAAAAAAGATAAGGAGTTGTTGACTCTAGTAACAGTCTTTAAAGCCCACAATAACAATATATAGTAGAGAGTTATATAAATTAGTATTGCTTGTTAAAAGTTAATCTCACCTCGAAGTTCCGTTCTGATATAATCGAAAAAATCTCATAAAGGTTAATAATGCAATCAAATTTTACAACATTGGATTGGATGATATTTTTTTCTTATTTTCTTATTTTAGTACTCACAACTGTCATTCTTAGTCAAACAAAAGTTAAGACATCAAGAGATTATTTTACGGGTAGTAATGCTATGCCAATGTTTGCAGTTGCTATTTCTGTTTTAGCAACTTCACAGTCTGCAGCCACCTTTTTAGGTGGTCCAGAGTACTCTTATAAACATGATTTAACTTTTTTAGGTTTTTATGTCTCTGCTTTCTTAGCTGTTATTTTTGTCTCTAAAGTATTGGTTCCAAGGTTTTATGCTATTAATGCCATTACCGTTTATGAGTATTTAGAGCATCGTTATGGTGAAACTTCTAAGCGTTATGCTGGGATTATGTTTTTAGTTGGTCGGCTTTTCGCTTCAGGAGCGAGACTTTATATTGGAGCATTGGCTATTTCAATGATACTCTTTTCAGATATTGCAGCTTCACATGTGGCTATCTCTATTGTTATCCTAATGGTAGGTGCTTTGGGCTATACCTATTTTGGAGGTGTAAAGTCAGTTATATTTTCAGATATTATTCAAGCCATAACTTATGTGGGTGCAGGAGTGGCTGTTTTAGTCTATTTATACTATTCATTAAACAGTGACTTTTCTACCATAGTAAGTACACTTTCAGAAAACGACAAGCTAAAACTCGTAGATTTTTCATTTTCAGGTGGCTTTAGCATTTGGACACTACTGACAGGTTGGTTTTTACTAAATATTGCAGCTTATGGTCTTGACCAAGATATGACCCAAAGGGTACTTACTTGTAAAAACAAAGAAGAGGGTGCTAAGTCTCTTATCTATTCCATAATATTTACACTTCCTGTCGCTTTTCTTTTTTTAGCCATAGGACTTTTACTTTATTTATTTTATCAGCATCCTGAATTAACGGCTGTTAAAACAGCTTGTGTAGATCAAAATGTAGATGGACAATCGGTAAAGATATTTATGCTATATATTTTAAATGAAATGCCTGAAGGTTTAAGAGGTTTAGTAACTGTTGGGGCTATTGCAGCTGCACTCTCATCAACCAACTCTGTACTCTCTGCCATGTCATCTGTAGCCATAGAAGACATCTATAGACCTTGGATTTCTAAAAACTCTAGAGATGAAGAACACTATTTAAATGCCAGTCGTTTCATGGTACTTGTTTTTGCTATTTTACTTTCATTTATGGCAATGGTTTCATTTTATTGGCAACAGTATTCTGAGCTTCCCTTATTAAACTTTGCTCTAGGTGTAATGGCATTTGCGTATGCTTCTCTTTTAGGTGTTTACGGTGCTGCCATTTTTACGAACAGAGGAAATGAACAAACGGTTCTTTTTGCGTTAATAGGTGGTTTTTTAACAGTACTGATTTTACAGCCTTATATAATAGGAAGTATAATTGAGGTGAAAGTAGATTTTTCAGTCATGATGATTGTCGGAACTATGGTTTCATTTGCTATTATGATGTTAGGAAATAATAATAAAGTAAAGGAGATAAACAATGAGCAATAAGAAAGTATATATAGTAAGTGGTGCAGGACTTTCAGCTGAATCAGGCATTAGAACTTTTAGGGACTCAAATGGTCTTTGGGAAGATTACAGGGTGGAAGATGTTTGTTCAACAGATGGGTTTAGAAGAGACCGTCAGTTAGTGTTAGACTTTTATGATGCTCGTCGGGCTGACATAGAAGAGAAAGAACCAAACTATGCTCATAAAAGATTGGCAGAACTTAAAAATACTTATCCAGATAACATTGTAATGCTTACACAAAATGTAGATGATATGTTGGAGAGAGCAGGTTGTAATGACCTTGTACATTTACATGGAACATTAACAGACTTACGTTGCGAGTCATGTGATACCGTTTTCCCTATAGGTTATAAAACACAAGAGGGAGAGACCTGTCCTAATTGTGAGTCATCTCATATTCGGCATAATGTTGTCATGTTTGGAGAAGCTGCACCAGAGTATGAGCATCTTGGTAAGTTGTATTCTGAAGCAGACATGGTCGTGGTAATTGGCACTTCAGGTCAAGTCATTGACACAGCCTATATGGCACAACGTATTCATAACTCTGTTTTAAACAATTTAGATGTAGATGAGTATCACGATAGAGCATTTAAGCATAAGTTTTATTTACCAGCTACCGAGGCAGCTGATGATGTTTGTAATTTGATTGAGGAATTTTTAGAAGGCTAAATTTGGGAGACTACGTAAGTCGTCTACCCCATTGAAAATAACGTTTGTATTCTTTAAGTTTTGAAATAACAATTCTTTTATGAAAAGAACTTGCATGAATAAAACGTCCATTTCCAAGGTAGATTCCTACATGATTAACACGCTTCTGTTTTCTTGAATTAAAAAAGATAAGATCACCTTTTCTTAGATTCTTTCGGCTAACCTTTTTACCAACGCGTGCTTGTTTCCAAGAAGCTCTTGGAATTTTAATACCATTTTTTGCAAAAACTTTTTTTGTAAAACCAGAACAGTCGTAGCCACGTCGACCATTACCACCCCAAACATACTTTTTACCAAGTTTTGCTTTTGCTACTTTTTCAATGTAGATGTTTTGATAGTAGTCAAAATCTTGTGCTTTTATTGAAATTGAAAATAACATAACTGTTAGTAGAATTAAAAAATTCTTTCGTAATAACATTAGTAATCCTTTAAATAAAAAAATTCACGCATTATACATTTAAAAACTTTATTTAAGATTATTTTATAATTAAAAATAAACAATTTTACATAAGTGTATCATAATTACTATTATTAATTAAAGTTATGGATTTTAATTAGTATTTTAGATGACTTTTCTGAGATAGCCATACTTAACACGAATTGTGTATAATGGCAAAAAATATTATGGACAGTATATTATGACATTAATTGAAAAAGTAAAGAAGCGAATTAGACTAACACAAGAGGAAGGCGAAGCTTTATATGAACTTGATTTATTTACACTTGGTGAGCTCGCAGATGGGATTCGTCAAGAGAAGTTTGGAAAGAAATCTTACTTTAATATAAACCGTCATATTAACCCTACGAATGTCTGTGCCGATGTTTGTAAGTTTTGTGCGTACTCAGCAACCAGAAAAAATCCAAACCAATATACGATGAGTCATGACCAAATTTTGAAGATAGTAGACAACTCTGTCTCGCTTGATGCTAAAGAAGTACACATAGTATCTGCACATAACCCCAATGATGGTGTAGAGTGGTACATGGGGGCTTTTAGAAAAATAAAAGCCAAATATCCTGACTTACATATAAAAGCCATGACAGCTGCAGAAGTAGACTTTTTAACCCGTGAGTATGGGTTGTCTTATGATGAAGTTCTTGACCTTATGATAGAGAGTGGGGTTGACTCTATGCCAGGTGGTGGAGCAGAGATATTTGACGAAAAAGTTCGTAAATACTTATGTAAGGGAAAAGTTACTTCAGCACAGTGGTTAGACATTCATGAAAAGTGGCACAATAAAGGTCGTGAAAGTAACGCTACCATGCTCTTTGGACATGTGGAAACAAGAGCGCATAGAATTGACCATATGATAAGACTTCGTGATGTTCAAGACCGAACCAATGGATTTAATGCTTTTATTCCTCTGGTTTATCAACGTGAAAACAATTACATGAAAAATTGTGACTTCCCTTCAGGACAAGAGATTTTAAAGACCTATGCGATTGCGAGAATTATGTTAGACAATATCCCTCATATTAAAGCCTATTGGGTAACAGCATCCGTGAACTTAGCATTGATTGCTCAAGAGTTCGGTTGTGATGACTTAGATGGAACCATTGAAAAAGAGTCCATACAAGCAGCAGCTGGTGCAAAAAGTTCTAAGGGTATGCAGTTGGATGAGTTTATAGCGTTGATTAAAAGTTCTGGCTTTACCCCTGTGGAGCGTGACTCTTTGTATAATGAACTTGTTGTGCATGATGAAAAAAGATAAAAAGGTATAGAATTTGAAACGAGTTGTGTTTAAAGTCGGTAGTTCTGTCTTAACGGAGACCACAAATATTGCAAAAGAACGTATGATGAACCTTGTAACGCTCATTGCTCAAACAAGAAAAAAGTATGAAGTTGTATTGGTGTCATCAGGTGCTGTGGCTGCTGGATATACAGCGTTAAAATTAGATAGAAATAGAGCAACGAGTAAAAAGGTATTGGCATCTGTAGGGCAACCCATTTTGATGCACTCTTATAAAAACAAATTTGAGATTTATAATGTTGAAATTTCTCAGATACTTTTAACTGAAGAGGATTTTGATTCACGTATACATACAAAGATATTTCAAGATATTATAGACAGTACTTTAGAAAATGATATTTTACCAATTATTAATGAGAATGATATCTCCACAACTCCTGAACAACTTTTTGGTGATAATGATCAGCTTTCTGCTCATGTTGCGCATTATATCGGTGCTGATATGTTGGTAATTTTGAGTGATATTGATGGATATTATGATGCTAACCCTAGTGAAAAACCTAATGCAAAAATACGTAAGGTTGTTACTGAATTAAAACTAGAAGAGTTAAATCAGAGTCACACCCCCAATTCTGAGTTTGCTACAGGTGGAATTGTCACAAAACTAAAAGCTGCTGAATATATGATAAATAAGGGTAAAAGTATGTTCTTATGTAATGGTTATGATTTAACAACAGCAAGAGAGTTTTTGATGGAAGGCATTCAAAACAAAGGGACACTTTTTACGCCTAAAGATAATGTAAAAAAAGGGAAACGTTAAGTTAGTATTGACACGGTAATTGAAAACTAAATTCCTTTTAAAGAAAACAAGTCAATAATATTCCAAGCAAGTAATTTACGAGCTTGAGTTTTGTTGGAGATTTGATTAATATTAAGAAGATTTCTTCTATATCTGGTTGGATAAACTCCTCACCTTCTTGTTTTATACATGTTTTCAGACTGTTTATCTCTACTTTGAATACTCGACAAATTGCGTTTATCCCCATGCCTTCTGCATAACAATCTATTATCTTGCTTTTTAATTTATGCTTTGGA
>CACVAR010000419.1 GCA_902727905.1 uncultured Sulfurovum sp.
TACAAGAAGAGGTAACCGTTGAAAACCTTATGCAAGAGTATCATGAAACCAATAGAAATATTTTTAGTCAAAAAGCTGAAGAGTTAAAAGAATATTTAGGACATGGAAGTTCTGAAAATGTGGCTAAGGTTTTAGAGGGTTAAACGTATTCTTGAGTATTATTAAAATTTAAATATATGTAGGGTCGATTTATCGACCAAAAACATAGCACCCTATCCCACACAAATACGCTATAATCATGGTTTTAGCTTCAAGTCTAAAGTCATAGTTATAGCACCCTATCCCACACAAATACGCTATAATAACCCTATCCCTCATCAAAAACACAGGAGAGTTATAGCACCCTATCCCACACAAATACGCTATAATTGTCTCAGCAAAAACAAACTCCAAAGAGTTGTTATAGCACCCTATCCCACACAAATACGCTATAATACGGGGCTTCACAGCCTCTATATCTCGGCTTTCTCTTGAATATTTTCAATAAAAAAATGGTGATTTTTTACAAAAAAGACTAAAGTTTTCCTATTTTTTATGAAAATTTCCTCTTAAAAAAGCAAAAGTTGTTGCATTCCTACATTTTTTTCTTCTACAGTCTCTTCACCAATTAAAATCTCCATTCTTTCATACTGTTTATCGGTTACTTGTAAAGCTCTTATGTGACCTTTGGAAGGTAAATGTTTCATGACTATGTCCAAATATTTACTTACCATATCTTGACCTTTACAAACTCTAACATAGACAGAAAACTGTAACATCATAAATCCATTTTTCAAAAGCATGTTTCTAAACTTAGTTGCTTGTGAACGCTCTTTTTTTGTGCCTGTTGGTAAATCGAAAAATACAAATAATCTCATAAATCTACTTTCATAACTATTCATCTCTATTATCCAAGGTCGGAAGTTTTAACAAACCTACATCTTTTTCTAAAGTTGCATTCATTAGCGATGTCACACAAACCTCTATAGAATTTAAAAGTGTTGTTGTTTGTGCATCTATAATAGTACGCATGGTAAAAAGCTGATACAACTCTACTTTATGGTTGGGTAAAAACCTTGTATCTGCTAACTCTATAAACTCTTCAAAATGTTCTGCTACCACCACATCTACAAAAGCACGATAAAGCTCTATGAGGTCATCAGACAAATTAAAAGAGTTTAATGTACTATGATGAAACAAACCAAAAGCTGGTAAAAAACCATGAGCAGCCAAAGACCTAGAGATAGCACCACGAATCAAGGCATAAGCATAGTTTAACGCAGAATTTCTCCAATCATCCTCATTTCTTCTGTTAAAACCTTTACCAAACAAAGCGACAAAGTAAACCCTAGCTGCTGTACTCTCTATGTTAGTGCTGTCTCCTGACTTAACATTTTCTGAGTATTTTTCTAACTGTTTTACTTTTTCTTTACCCATGTAGGCTAATGTTTGAGCTTGATTGTAAACCTTAGAAGAGACAAGTTTTTGCCATGCTCTTTTTTTAAAAGGTTCTGTCCATGCTATTTGATGATGAGCTACTTTAGCATAACGACTGTGCTGATGAAAAGAAATAAACACTCCATTAGGCGTATGAGTTTTGTCACAAGTAAAAAGAACAATATTTGACTCAGTCAAACGTGACATAAGAGCAGAAGTAATAGTCACTTGATGTACCTCTAAAATAATCACCGAAATATCATCAATGGGAACAGTAATCACCTCTCCATCTTTAGGAGCATACTTAAACTGGTCTCTTTCGATAGAAATCTTTGATGGTTTTGTTATGACTACTGTTCTCCATCCCATACTTTTCTCCTATTTATTTTTTATTGCTAACTTTTTTTGTTCTCTCAATACTTTTTTAGTTGAAACACGTGTTTCTTTTTTAATTTCTCTTATTGCTCCTAGAACATCAACTTGATACTTCTTGATGTACTCTAATGAACCTGTAGAGAATCGTCCAGTTTTTTTATTATATTGGCTCTCAATATGATATTGAATATTAAATCGTCCATCACTTTCAACAAATTTTAAATACCCTTGAAATGCTTCTTTATTTTTTTGTTTGATTTCAATCAATTCATCTTTAAAAATTGAAAATATAAACTCAAAGCTGTCATCTATTTGTATACCTTTAATTAGACTTCTTGCAAAACTTCCAACTAAACCATCATATTCCTATCAAAGTTGATTAATGCACAAATCAGATTTACCCTTAAGTTATAGCGTTTACGTCGATTACGATATTTTTGTTTGAGCATTTG
>CACVAR010000420.1 GCA_902727905.1 uncultured Sulfurovum sp.
CAATGCATCAATGACCGTACATCTTATCTGTCAACGTGGAACCAATAAGCATCATAGAATTGAGGCAGCATTTAAAGCTTTAGCTGTTGCATTACGTCGTGGTGCAAGTATTAATGAAAATGCTGGAGTTCCTAGTACTAAAGGTGTTCTATGAGTATTGAACTCATTGTCTTAGATGTTGATGGTACATTAACAGATGGTAGAATTACTTACACACAAAATGGTGATGAGGTAAAATCTTTTTCAGTCAAAGATGGACTTGCCATTGCCTCTTGGGTAAAACTTGATAAGCATGTTGCCATTATTACAGGGCGTACATCTAAGATAGTAGAACGACGAGCTAAAGAACTGGGTATTACGCATTTTCATCAAGGTATTCATAATAAAAAAGAAGTTTTAGAAGGCATTCTAAAAGAGTTAAATCTTACAATGGAAAATGTCGCTTCTGCTGGAGATGACTTAAATGATTATTCTATGCTTTTAGCTTCTAAACGTTCTTATGTACCAGCTGATGCTTCGGTATTTGTACAAAAGATTGCTACAGAGGTATTGTCTGCTAAAGGTGGAGAAGCAGCTGTACGAGAAATGATTGAAAAGCTAATTGTATTAGAAAACTTAGAAGACGAGTACTTGGCATTATGGCAATAAGGATAGAGTATTTACTTATTTTAATTCTTGCTGTTTTACTATTAAGCATTTTGGGTATTAATCCTACTTCTAAAGAAGCAAAATCCTCTAAAGGAGATAAGGAGATAGAGTTTCAAAATTTTTCTCTTTATGATATTAGGGAAGATGAACCAGCACAAGAGATGTTTGCGCTTAAAACGGTGAAGTATCAGAACTATTTAGAAATGGATGAGATTGATTTAAAAGATGAAAAAGGTTATCGTCTTTTATCAAAAAAAGCCATTTATGAAGAAGAATATGTTTATATGGATCAAGGTGTCAATGTACTAAGAGATGATGGTTTAAAGTTTTCAACAAAGAGCCTTAACTACAATGTTGAGACAAAAGAGATTAAAACAGTTAAGCCTTTTATTTTAGAGTTTAACTCAAGTATTATTCAAGGTGAAAACTTGGCATTAAACATGAATCACAAAAAACTTTCTGCTGACAACATAGAAGCAAAAATAGTTTTTGTAAGTAAAAAAGAAGCACTTACTCAAGAGTAATATTAGTAAGTCTATCTATCTTACTTAGGTAGTTGTTGAAGTTTAGTGAAGTTACAGCTGTTCTTCCTAAAGCATAGTGTCGACTAGAAGCTCCCCAAACAGTATGTATAATGTAAGGTTCACCTTTATATTCTCCCAAATACAAAACAATGTGACCTTTTAAGTGTAGGATACTTCCTCCAACCATACTAGTTGTTCTTAAAAAAGTTTGTTTAGATGTTTTGGAAAGCCCTGCAAGTTCAAGTTTTGCTTCTGAAACATTAGATTGAGACATTGAGTTTCGTGGTAGTCTTACCCCAACGGTTGCATAAATTTCTTGTAAAAACTTAGAACAGTCTTGCTCTCCATACATTCCACCCCAACCATAAGGAGCATTTAGGAATTTAAAGGCTTGAGTTAAAATATTTTTGGGCGTATACTTCAAGTAACCCTTATGCACATCAGATGTTCTTACTGTTGCATTTGAAAGTACCAGATTTCCATTACTATCAGCCGTAGGAAGCATGACCATGGTCATGTCATCAAGTTTTAAGATTGAAGGTAGTCTTACACCCATTCTCATATAGTCATGGTATTTACCAGCAATATTAACGGCAGTTTTAGCAGCTATTGTTATGACAAAGTTTTTTGAATTTAAATAGTTTAAAATCTCTTCTTTTTCTCCAAAAGCAAGATTTTCAGAGCGTATCCAACCAGAGCTTGTAGGGCCTATACCATAATGCCATAAACCATCATCACTAGAATGTAAAACAGCAACAGGAGTGGCAATGTCTAAGGCAGAATTTTGGTTACGGTCAAAGTGTATTTCGTGTTTCTTCTTGAGTAATGAGAGTTCAGTAGGTACTATTTTTTGGTTAGCGTAGGCTGTGGTTAGTGCATAACGTGTTTGCACAGACTTTTCTAAAAAAGTTTCAATATTCAAGTTTTGTTTTATGTCTGCATAAAACATTTGTGATATTTTATTACCATCTTCAAAGTACTTTACTCTTGATTTAATACCTCTATAATTTCCTAAGATACTTTTTTTCACCC
>CACVAR010000421.1 GCA_902727905.1 uncultured Sulfurovum sp.
AAGATTTAAAACCATGTTTCAACATTACAGAATTAAGTAACATTCTATTGGCTCTTTGTTGTGATGTTATCTCTCTGTTTTTAACCCATGACAACTTTCCAAAAAAGTCAAAAGAACTTCCCATGTCAAGCGCTTCTTTTGTCTCTAAATCAATAATGGTCAAATCTACCGTACTTCCCCTACTATGCCCTGACTTTTTAGCAATATATCCATCTCTAAACAAATGCCTCTTTTCAACAGTAGGATAATAGATAGCCTTCATCTTTGTATCTAATAAATCACGACCCCAACGTACAAAATGGTCAACAGCCTTCTGAGGTCGGTAAGCATCAAATATCTTCAAACCCAAACCAAAGCCATTTAGCTCTCTTTGTACCTTTAGCAATGCATGAGTTGCCTTCTTGGTTAAAATGGCTTTAGGAGACAAATAACCATCAACAACTTCCCCTAAAAAGTTATCTTCTCCCACATATCGCATCTCTAAGGCTATATTTTTAACAATGCTATCTACATAACAAAACTCTTTTGCTAATTTAGCTTGAGAAAAGGTCATCATCAAACTTAACAGTAGTATCTTTTTCATCTACACTCCACATTTACTTTTTTGAAGCACCTCTAAATACTTCTCTATATGTTTCTCTTTTTCTTTCCGTCGATACTGCATCACCCAACGAGGATGAGGAACAACTTCTATACTTCCAAAGCAGTTATATTTTTTGTTAAATGCTTGAAGGTATTTCAAATTCTTTCCTTGACCTATACAAATAATATTGGGCTTAGTTCCAACAAAAGACAACTGTTCGAAAAAGGTCTTTTCTATAAAAGAATCTAATGCTTTTTGCGTCTCTTTATCATCATAATAGTTATAGTTTTTACCCTCTTTAAGTAGCCCCAAGGGCATAACCGTTGTAAAGAAAAAATCCTTGTAAAACTTCTCTGTCCCACCGTAAGCCTCTATGACTTCAAACATAAAAGCTGCACTTAACTCAATGCGTTTGTCAAAACTGTTAGCTATATCACAAACTTCTTGTAAATGATGAGCATCCGTAAAGCCAATGCCTGTCACCCCTGAACCAAGCCGACCAGGATTAATACCCACTAAGTAAGTACGAGGGTTACTGTCTGCATAATATTTTTGGAAAAATGTTTTCATGACAGATTGAACTTCTTTATTATCAAAAGGGTAAATGGTTTCTACTCCATTTGGTAAAGGTAAGTCTTTTGCTAGATTGAAATAGAAGTTGAGTATCTTGTTTGAGAAATTCATGGCTATCCTTCTACTCTACGAAACATCAAAACTTGACTTTATATCAGCTACGGTTATAAACAACCTATTCTCTTCATCTAAAAAGGTGACAAACCCAAACTGCTTATAAAAATCAGAGGCTCCCTCTTTAGCATCTACCACTATGATGGGAAAACCGACTATATCACTGGCTTCCAATAATTTTTTTAGAGAGTCAATCAGCAACCAAGCCCCATGTCCTTGTTTAGCATACCGTTTATCAACAGCCAAACGAGCAATAAGCCCAGCTGAATTACTATTTTGATGTTTTTTCTGTAAGTTATGAGGAAGTGCTTGAAGGTCAATGCTTGTCATGGTTAAAGTGTAAAAACCTATAATTTGATTTTTATCTGTAGAGTTTTCTAAGACATAGGTACGACTATTGTCTTTTGAAGACTGCTGATTTGCCATCAGTTTTAAATAATTATTTAAAGCCTCAACACCACAATCAAAACCTTTACGGTCATGTCTTTTTTTATCAAGTTGAACACTCTGCATTAAAGCTTTTTCTCTTCATAAGCCTTAAATGCTTCACCTAACTTTTTATTTGCTTTAGCTGGTCTATCAAGTGCTTCCAGTAAAAGCATTGCATCACGTTTACTGAGTTTTAAAGTCTCTTCACGTTCCATAATTTTGTTTGCTTTTTCTATGGCAGCAGAGAGAACAAAAGAATTAATACTTGAAATACCACTCAAAGCTGCTGCTCTACTCAATAACTCTTGAGTATCAAGGCTTACCCTAGCTGTAATACGAGGAGATGATGTTGTCATAGCCAATCCTTCATATGTGTCATTTTGGCACATTTTAGTTTAGTATATCGTTTTTGGGATGAGATGTCAAACTAGATACTCAAAAAAACCCTTCAAAAGTATTATTATCACACCTTTGTACTCCTGCTTTTAAGGGTAG
>CACVAR010000422.1:0-6557 GCA_902727905.1 uncultured Sulfurovum sp.
AATCTTTATATTCTTTTTATTTAAAATAAACTTTAATTAATATTTAATTAATTAAAATTAATAAAAAATTAATATTATAGGAGCTATACAATGCTTTCTTTAGTTCAAAAACCTATCTTTATCATATTTTTATTATTGCTTACTGGCTGTATGTCTAAAAATAATGGTAAATATCATACGCAATACTCTTATCATCCTTACTATGACCTATATGCAAAAAAAATGTCTGGTACTGCCCCAATAAAAAAAATCAAATCAACTAAAAGTAAACAAAAACAAGCAAAGAGTTCTTTAAGTAACAAAAGTAGATACCCCACTGAATAGTCTGGTCTTACTTAATTACTATTTAATGTTATTTGTTGTATAAAGCGCTTATCAATCTCTCGGGGTGCTAAAATCTTTTAGATTAAAGCTGAGAAAACCCGTTGAACTTGAACTGGATAATTCCAGCGTAGGGAAGAGTTAACAAGCATAATTAATTTATATTGGTTATACCTTACTTTTCCCTGCAAATCTAGATTTCTATCAAGGGAACAAAATATGACAACTAACAACTTAACTTTATCAAGCATTACAGCAAGTATTATCTTGACCTCATCTGCTTTTGCACAAACTTCTGAGAACAGTAATGAACTCGATCCAATCGTAGTAAGTGCCGACTTTAGAGAAGCAAAGCTTTCACAAACTTCAAAAGCTATTACCGTTATTGGTGAAGAAGAACTTTACGACAAATCTTCTAAAACATTTGTTGACACACTCGCAGCCACACCAAATGTAAATTTTTCAGCTGGTGCTTCCAAAGCAAAATATGTGCAAATTCGTGGAATTGGTGAACGTAGCCAATTTGTTACACCCGTTAACCCTTCAGTAGGGATTAACGTTGATGGTATTGATTTTTCGCAAGGGGCATTAGGCATTAGCATGTTTGACACACAGCAAATAGAAGTACTACGAGGTCCTCAAGGTACAACTTTTGGTTCAAATGGTATGGCTGGAGTTATTAATGTAAAATCAAATGAACCAACTAAAGAAACAACAGGTAAAATAGAAGCCACTGTAGGTAACTATAATACAAAAGCTTTTGGTGCTGCTTTAGGTGGGACATTAGTGGAAGATAAACTTTTAGGACGTGTTTCAGTTTATAAAAATAAATCTGATGGTTTTATGAAAAACTCATTTCTAAATCGTGAAGACACTAATAACATTAATGAGTTTGCCACTAAAGCACAACTTAGATGGTTAGCAACAGATGAACATACAATTGATTTAAACTTAATGCACACAGATGTAAATAATGGGTACGATGCATTTACTTTTGATAATTCACGTACTTCACAAGCTGATCAACCAGGGAAAGATACACAAACAACAAATGCATTCTCATTAACTTCTACTTCTCAGATTAATTCTAAAATGCACCTAATAGCAAACTTAGGACAAAGTCGTTCAGATTCAGAGTACTCTTTTGATGTTGACTGGTCAAACCCTAATCAGTTTACTGCTGCACAAGGACCATACGCTGCATTTGACCAATATCTTCGTGATAGAAAACAAACAAATATGGATGTTAGGTTGGTTTCAGATGAAGATGGACGTATTTTTAATGCAAGTACAGCATGGACAGTTGGTGCATACTATAGAGATCAAAATGAAAAATTAATCAGAAATTATACCTATTTACCTAGTCAATTTAATAGTGACTATCAAACAGATACTGTAGCTGCCTATGGTCAACTTGATTCAAAATTAAATGACAAGCTCACATTAATTACGGGTTTAAGAGTTGAAGAGTGGAAAGCAAATTATTCTGATTCAGATGCTGTTGCTATTAAGACCAGAGAAACACTTATTGGTGGAAAAGTTGGATTAAATTATGAAGCAAATGATGACACACTATTTTATACAACACTTTCAAAAGGTTATAAACCAGGTGGTGTCAATGCTGACAACTCACTAACAGCAGATGAAAAAGAGTATTCAACTGAAGGTTTATGGAATCTTGACCTAGGTGTAAACTCATCACATATGGACAACACCTTAACAAGTCGTTTAAACCTTTTCTATGGGAAGAGAGATGACCAACAAGTAAAAAGTTCTAATACAAAACTACGTGCTGATGGTAGTACTGACTTTATAGATTTTACCTCTAATGCTGCAAAAGGTTCTTACTATGGTTTAGAATCTGAATTAAATTACTACCCTACTGACACACTACACCTCTTTACAAGTATAGGTTTATTAAAGGCTGAATTTGACACTTTCAACGAGCCAAACCCTACTTATACAAGCTTAACAGGTAGAGCACCAGCTCAGTCACCATCATATCAGTTTAATGTTGGTGGAGATGTAATGTTAGGAAATGCGCTAACATTAAAAGCGAATGTAGAAGGTAGAGGAGCTGCTTTCTATTCAAATAGACAATTAGCTTCACAACCAGCTTATAAAGCAGATGCATATAAACTTGTAAACACAAGCTTAGAATACACTAATAGTGATTGGACAGCTACAGTTTGGGCAAGAAATGTTACAGATGAAGATTATACTACTAGAGGTTTTGGAAGTTTTGGAAACAACCCTGGAAATGGTTATACAACAGAACTGTATACGCAGCAAGGTATGCCAAGAACTGTTGGTGTAACTGTTTCACGTGATTTTTAAGGAATAAAAATGAACCTTGACCTAAACTCCACGCTTTTAGCACTCCAAGCTATGTCTGCTTGGGAAAGTGTAGCAGCACTATTAGGTGTTGCCTATGTTATCTTAGCAGCTAAAGAGTCTTTATGGGCTTGGGTCTTTGGTTTCTTTTCTACCTTTATCTACACCATTATCTTTTGGGAGGGAGCGTTACTCTCTTCCTCCTTCTTAAACTTTTACTACATGCTTATGGCTGTTTATGGTTACTATAGCTGGAAAAATGTTTCTGAAGAGAAAATGTTAGAAATTCAAATCTATTCACTTTCAAGGCATCTAAAGCTAATAGGAATTGGGATAGTGATGAGCCTTTTACTAGGTTACCTCTCAACCACCTATACCGATGCTAAGCTTGCTTATATGGATGCTTTTGTAATGGTTTTTTCCATTATTACAACGTGGTTATTAACACAAAAGGTATTGGAAAATTGGCTTTATTGGATAGTGATTGATTCGGTGGCTGTTGTTCTTTACTTTAACACAGGTTACTTGGCTACAGTTGTTCTTTTTGCTATTTACATAGTATTAGCTATTTATGCTTATGCTACATGGAAAAAAGAATTTAAAGGGAAAAGTGCTTAACACTTCCCTTCCAAGTTATAAAAATGATGAATAGGACCGTTTCCTTTTCCCAGTATTTTATCTTTTCCAGCATCAATAGCTTCATTTAAATAGGTACACGCTTTAACAACAGCTTCTTCTAGTTTAAATCCTAAAGCTAAATTGGTCGCTATGCTTGAAGAAAGTGAGCAACCTGTTCCATGTGTATGCTTTGTATCAACACTTTTATTATTGATAATCATAACTTTTCCTGTCTCTTTACTATAAAGTGCATCTGTCATTAAAGTCTCTAATTCTAAATGCCCTCCTTTTAAAAGTACAGAAACTGAGAACTTTTCACCTATCTCTTTTGCTGATGCTTCCAAATTTTCAAGCGTAATGTTATGACCTATGATTAACTCTGCTTCAGGAATATTAGGTGTAATCAAATAAGTTTTAGGGAAAAATGCTTTAAGTGCCATAACAGCATCTTCACTAATAAGTTTATCACCCGAAGTCGCTACCATAACAGGGTCTAAAACAATTTTACTGATGTTATAAGAAGCTAAAGTTTCTTGAACTGTTTGAATGACTTCAGATGAATGTAACATTCCAATCTTAACAGCAGCAAACTCAATGTCTGAAAGAACAGCATCCATTTGTGCTTTAATATGTTCTATGGGTAGAGGATGAATGTCCGTAACCCCTTGCGTATTTTGTGCCGTTGTTGCTGTAATAACCGTTGCAGCATATCCACCATTAGCAGAGATACTTTTTATATCGGCTTGTATACCAGCACATCCACCCGAATCTGAACCAGCAATGCTTAAAACACTGTTATATCTATCCATTTATATACTCCATTTTTCTTGTTTATAAGCAGAGTCCCAAAACATCCATTCCATTTTAGAAGTTTTAATAAATACTTCTTCCATAATCTTTAAATTTTCTGGTGAAGCTGTGGCTGCATATTTATTTGTAATTTCAAGTGCCTTGGCAACTGAATCAGCAAACTCTTCACCTGCATACGTGTCAATCCATGATTGATATGGGTTATTATCTTTATTTATTTGATGTGCTATGATATAATCACCTACCTCTTTATAGATAGAGAAACAAGGCAAAACTGCAGCTAACCCAACTTCTACAGAATAAGTATTAACAATACGTGCCATATAGGAAGTATATAGCTCACACGTTGGACTCACTTCTGAATTGACATACTTTTTATCTAAAAATAATTGATGTAAAGCTTTCTCTACTTCAATAATACCCGTAGCAGCTTCCAAATAAAACTGAGTCTCTTCAGCTTCATAACACTTGATTCCTACATTTGAAAGTATTTTAGTATACTCTGAAAGATAAAGCGTATCTTGATTTACATAAAATCCAAAAACATCTTTATCTAAGGTTCCAGCCATCAAATCTTTTATAAATCCATGACCCACAATCTCTTGAAAAACAGGCTCAGCTTTAGCCCTTACTTCATCATACCAACTCATCATCTACTACTTAAATAGGTCTGCTAATGCATCAGTATTAGTTGTTTTTTCTGTCTCTGGAATCATGTTTCCAGAACTCTCACCTGTTCTATCGGTTACACCCTCTACTTCATTAAGTTCAATGGTATATCCTGTTAGCATTGAAGCCAAACGGATATTGATACCTGCCTTACCAATGGCTTTTGCTTTTTGATCAGAAGTAATGTTAACTATCGCTTTCTTTTCAGTCGTTGAAGTTACTTTTACACTTTGAGCAATGGCTGGTGACAATGCTCTGGTAATAAATACTTCAGGAATTGGTGAATAGTCAACACAGTCAATGTTTTCACCATTTAATTCAGAACTTACAGCATTAATTCTTGTACCTTTAACACCAACAGCAGCACCAATAGGATCAATGTTAGGGAAATCAGTTTTCAATGCCAGTTTTGCACGTTGTCCAGGAATTCTTGATGATGCCATAATCTGTACTGATTCGTCTTCAATTTCAGGTACCTCTTTTGCCATAAGCTTTTCTAAAAACTTTGGTGCAGTTCGTGTAAGTTCTAAAAACATTCCCATCTCAGGGTCAATGCTTACAAAACGTAAAAGTGCTTTTACTGTATCACCACGCTTAAACTTTTCACCTTTAATACGGTTACGTTGAGAAAGTAAGCCTTTAAGCTCTCCAATCTCTACAAAAGTATTATCATCATCATCAACACGATTCACCGTACCAATCATTACGGTATTTACTTTATCTTTATATTTAGTAAATAAATCTTGTTCTACTTGTCTTTGAATATGGTATTGCAACTCTTTAAAAAGGTTAAATGAAGCTGTACGACCATGATCTTCCAGTACAAATGGTGAACGTAATTGGTCTCCCAATTCTAAATCTTCCCCATACTCTTCTTGTGCTTCTTCTAGCGACATTACAGCATCAGGTTCTGTCTCCAATCTCTCATCATCATCTTTTACAATGGTGATAACTTGCTCAACAGAATAGTCTCTAACATCCATATCTACGGTAGCTTCAAATGCTGAGGTATAAGTTGTACATCTTTTTGCTGTTTTAATTAGTGCTTCTTTAAATGCATCAACAGCTGAGTCAAGCGAAATATTTTTCTCATGTGCCATCGCTTCTATAATATCTACAATTTTTTCCATAAAATATCCTTTTTCAATCATTTCAAACAGAGTTGTTGAAATCTACTAAACAGAAACTTAACATGCGTTACAATTCGGTGTGATTTTGTCTTTTGTTTGAAGAGTTGAATTATATCTAAACTTACCTTTAAGGAAAAGAGGTATAATTTAATAATAAAATACAACATAGAATATTATGTAAACTAATAATATAAAGTTATGTTTAAGGATAGGGAATAATGAAACTAAAGTTAGCTAGAGCATCAGTAGATACAAAACCAAAAGCAATTGAAATTGATAAAATTGAAGAAGACTTGGAAAAAAAATCTATTTTTTACTTTGACAAAGAAAACTCACATAAAGAATTAAAATCGCTTATTCAACATTTTGAAACGAAAGAATACTCTGTCTATATGAGAGAAGTAAAGTTTGGTTTGAATGATGATGAGTATTTATATGAGGTACATATCGTAAAATAGCTATCAAATGAAGAAACTATATATTGAGACCTTAGGTTGTGCTATGAATGTTCGTGACAGCGAACATATGATTGCAGAACTTAATGCTAAAGAACCCTACCAACTTACTGAAGAACTGAATGATGCTGACCTAATAATCATTAATACTTGTTCTGTTAGAGAGAAACCTGTTTCTAAACTTTTTTCTGAAATTGGTGTTTTCAAAAAACATAAAAAA
>CACVAR010000422.1:6657-11187 GCA_902727905.1 uncultured Sulfurovum sp.
AGAACCCTACCAACTTACTGAAGAACTGAATGATGCTGACCTAATAATCATTAATACTTGTTCTGTTAGAGAGAAACCTGTTTCTAAACTTTTTTCTGAAATTGGTGTTTTCAAAAAACATAAAAAAGAGAGTGCAAAAATTGGGGTAACAGGTTGTACAGCTTCTCACCTAGGTAAAGAAATTATTAAACGCGCACCAGCAGTTGATTTTGTTTTAGGCGCTAGAAACATTTCTAAAATTACAAAAGTAATTGAAAAGAAACATGCCGTAGAGATTGACATTGACAATGATGACAGTACCTATGACTTTTCTGAATACCGAACCAATCAATTTAAATCAATGGTTAACATCTCTATAGGTTGTGATAAATCCTGTACCTTCTGTATTGTTCCAGCGACAAGAGGCGATGAGGTATCAATTCCTTCAGATTTAATTGTAAGAGAAATTACAAAAGCTGTTAACACAGGTGCAAAAGAAGTCATGCTTCTTGGACAAAATGTTAACAACTATGGTAAGTACTTTAAAGCTGAAGATGAACAGTGCAACTTTACAGAACTACTACAAAAAATCTCTAAGATTGAAGGCTTAGAACGTATCAGATTTACTTCCCCTCACCCTTTACATATGGATGATGCATTTTTACAAGAGTTTGCTTCTAATCCCAAAATATGTAAACAAATCCATGTACCTTTACAAAGTGGTTCAACATCACTTCTAAAAAGTATGCGACGTGGTTATACTAAAGAGTGGTTTGTTAACCGTTGTGAGAAGATTCGAACACTTTGTCCAGAAGCAACCATATCTACAGATATTATTGTTGGTTTTCCAGGAGAAACAGAGGAAGACTTTGCTGACACAATGGATGTACTAGAAAAAGTACGTTTTGAACAGTTGTTCTCTTTTAAATATTCACCAAGACCTCATACAGCTGCACAAAATTTTGAGAACCAAATTTCCAATGAAATTGCAGGAGCAAGGTTAACAAAACTTCAAGCTAGACATACAGAGATTTTAGATGAAGTTATGGATGCACAAATGAATGCTGAGCATATGGTTTACTTTGATGAATTAAAAGCAGACAACAGAGTATCTGGAAGAAGTGATGATGGTAAACTTTTCTATGTAGAAGGCAGTGAAGAGCTACTTGGTAAAATTCTGAAAGTTAAAGTTACCAAAGTTTCAAGAGGTGCTTTAAACGGAACGGTTTGTGCGTAAAGAAATTTCGCGAAAACTAGGTATCATTTTTATACCTATACTTATTTTTATAGTTATGAAACTTTTATGGTTTAGCTATAGAAAAAAGTATCACTTTATCGATGACCCTATTGAAGAACAATGTCTTGCTGTTACTTGGCACTCCGAGTTACTCATTTCCCCACAAGTCTATAAAAAACTCCGTAAAAAACAAAAAACCTCAGCCATTATCGCACAACATTATGATGGTGAACTTATTGCACGTACTTTGAGTTTTTTAGGGATAGAAGCACTAAGAGGTTCATCAAGAAGGGGTGCTAGAGCTGTTCTAATAGCTGCAATTAACGCTTTAAAAAATGGTTTCTCAGTTATGATTACCCCTGATGGACCAAAAGGTCCTCGCTACTCTATGAGTGATGGTGCAGTATCTCTAGCTTTACGTTCAAACTTACCCATCATGGTTGTTAACTATAAAGCTGACTCCTATTGGCAATTAAAAAGTTGGGACAAATTTGTCATTCCAAAACCTTTTGCAACTTTAGACATTTACCATCAAGTTATTCACCTTAATAATCTTGAAAAAGATAATGCCAAAGAAACACTCTTAAAACATATGTTAACATACCCCTTATAACTGTGTGTTCACTTTTACTTTAGTTTTTTATATTTTCCCTAAATCACTGCTCTTTATTTACATACTTCAAAATATAAAGCAATTTCAAAGAGTTATAGTTATATTATTAAATTAGTTTTAAAATTTATTTTAATAATTTATTGTAAAAAATATATAAAAATATAAAAAAACATAAGTTGTTACACCAAAAAGGTTTGATATACTAACATCATGATTAGTTTAAAAGAAAATTTCAATAACTTTTTATTCTATTTAACAAAGGTTCGAGGTTACGCCTCAACTTCAATAGTCACTTATGAAAATACTTTTAAAGAAGTAAATGCTTTAGCACACTACTATGAAGAAGATGAGAAATTAATCCTAGACATTACACCTTTAAGATTAAAAAATGTTAATAATTCTAAAAAAACTATTTCAAAAAAACTAAGTGCTGTACGTTCTTTCATAAAATTTATGCAAGAGCAACAAGAAGTAAATATTAAACTTATAGGTGACTCTGTAATTAAAGTACCCAAGACCCTACCAAAGCCTATTGATAATGCCCTTATCGAAGAAGTCTTAAACACTTCAAGTCGAAAGGAATATTTAATTATCTCTTTGCTTTATGGTTTGGGACTAAGAATATCAGAACTAGCGACATTAAAGATAGATGATATTTCTTTAAAATGGGTACAGGTTCAAGGTAAAGGTAATAAAAGTAGACAAATACCTCTACTTCAAAACCTACATACTAAAGTTAATGAATATATAAAACAAGAAAAGCCTCAAATATTTTTATTTGAAAAAGAAGGTCAACAAATGAGTAGCAGTCAAATACGATATCTATTTACTAAAGTCTTTAAAAAGTGTGGGATTAAAGCAACACCACACCAACTGCGCCACTCTTTTGCAACCCATTTACTCAATAATGGTGCGAGAATTTCAGACGTAAGTGAGTTACTAGGACATAGTTCCATGGTTTCAACTCAAATCTATACAGAACTAAGTTCTAGTAAAAAACTAAATGAATACGCCAAAGCACATCCATTGTGTCAAGCAGATAGTAAGAAGTAAGGAAAACAACAAATGTCAAACAAGCAATATGTAACAATTACCCATTATAAAGAGAGAGAATTCTTTTTTTTAAATCATGCAATTCAAACTAATGACGGTTTTATTACAAAAGACATTGAACAGTTTCATGAAAGTGAAAAAGAAAAGTTTATTGAACGCATACGTGAGCTACAAGCACAGTACCCAACAAATCAAGTCGTTTCTCTCTCTTTAGCAGCAAATCAAGTTGTAAAAGAGAAAGAAGATCCTACCCAAGCTTCTGCAAAAATCTTTAAAGAGAACTATGTTATGCAAGAAAAAATAGACATTGGTAATATTCCTGTAACACTCTATTTTTCACCCTACTCTATACTCTATGAAGAGTATAAGCATAAATTAGATGAAAAATTAACCTTAATGATTGGTCTCTTTGATCGTAAACTCTATATTATGTTTGCAACTAAAGATAAAATTCATCAAAGCTGGACATTGGGAACACGTGGTTTAACTGAGAAACAAATAGCAGATAGAGTCTATAAAAGTATGAAAGCCTATTATAAAATATCTTTTAAATTTGCAGACCAAATAGAGATGTTAGTTTCTGATGATTCCCCTAAGCTTTTAAAAGTACTAAGAGAAGAGCTATCAATGAGTATTTTACCCACTCAAAAAACCATACATACCCTACTCCATCATATGGGTGCAGAACAACGTAGGTTTTCAAGTTCCTACATCAAGTCTTTTATCTCTACCAATAAAGAGAAAGCACACAGGCAAGCAAATCCAAGTACGGAACAGACAAATAACGCTCATACAGAAGACATTGGATTACATAGCCTAGATGATATTAGATTAAATAGCACGCAAGAGACTAACATGGGAACCCAAACCCAAGTTTCATTTTTTGACAAACTAAAATCAGCATTTTCTACACCAAAGTCTACACAAACAGAAAACAAAAGCAGTATAGGATTACTCTCTTTTATTCCTTTAGCTTTTGTACTAATGGCAGGAGCATATTTTACCATACAAGAAAAATCTATAGAAAATAAGTTAGCCCTAGTTGAGGCACAAACTTATGCGCAAACAAACAATGTTTTACTTTCCATGAATTCGCAAGATATTTTTGCTTCTATGGGAAAGAGTGCTGATCTAAAATTTGCTAAAATATCAAATGAAAAGATTGAAATCAAAGGGGTGGTTTGGGGTATTGAGCCTCTAAGAAATGCATTAACAGAACTCTATAATGATGGAGAGTTTGTTATTAAACCACTTGAAAACTTCATGACTGAATTTTCATTTAAATCAAAAGTATAAGAGGTCTTCGGATGTTAGAAAAATTTAAAAATACATCACTTGTTACAAAGTTATTGTATCTACTTGCACTCATTCTATTTGTTGCTTGGGTTATTCCCCAAATGAGTAGTTACTATTCAAGTGTCAATAGTTACGAACAGCACCTACAAGAGTTGCGAAATACCTCTTCAAAACACGGCATAAATGAAAAGCCCAGAAAGTTTTCTGAAGCACTTTTTAAAAAAGATACCGAATTACTTTTTTCAAAAGTCACAACTCAGCCCCTTGAAGAAAAACAATACATCATTAATATTCAACTGAAGAAAGAAGACTTAAAAAAGTTTCATACTTTTCTTGATACCCTATCGTTGAA